>JACPGF010000009.1:0-2828 GCA_016182615.1 Ignavibacteriales bacterium | reverse complement strand
GAAGAATTTTCAATCCGGCAACAAAACTGGTTACACTTTCAACCAGTAATACCGCGGTTAATAATGTTGACTTCACGGATATTTCACAAATCCCGGTGTCGGGTTATATCACTCACGAAGGGACAACCTGCCCGGTTGATACCACGGTAGAAATTTTGGTTGATGGCGAATCATGGTCACCGAAAGTATTTGTCGATAAAACCGGAAAGTATCTTGTCGAGTTTCCGCCCGGCAGCACGCATACACTTGCACCCTCGCACAAGGGATATTTATTTTCTCCGGCATCTTATACAATTGATTCGATTACAGCACCTGTTTCGAATAAAAACTTCACGCAATTTCAGAAATATGCGGTTAAAGTAATTGTTGCCGGAGGTAAATGCGAATTCCCCTTGGGCGGATTAAATACGGTTACCATTACAAGTATTCCATCCTGCTATTCAGTAACACTGTCCGACACGGTGAAAGAATTTACCTTTACAGACTTGCCCCCGGTGTTATTTAAATTAGAAGTGACCCGTCAGGATTTAGTAACATTCGATGCACAGAACATCGATTTGCGGGACACGAATGTCCTTAATGATAACAACAGGACAGTTCGTTTCATTTATCATTCTCCCTTGATCGTAAAGATTGATACATTATTATTGCCTGTTCAGGGAGACTGCGGTACGCCGCGCATTGTATTAAGCCAGTTGAACAAGTACGTGCTGCATTACTCGGCAGGCGAGCAATATGCTGCAGGCTTTTGCCCATCTGATTCGATTTCATTTGCTGTCTATAACTATATTGGTGATGAAGGCGCGGCAAGAGTACTAACAACATTGAATGGCACCGTAGCCGATACCATAGTTGCAGGTTACCCCAATGTGCTCGATGGCGGTCCGCACCCATTTCAGAAACAAATACTGGTAAAAGCCGCAACACCCGATAATAGACTTGCACAAAATGATTTCTGGGCTTTTGTGGCCGGAGTTAGGCCGCGTATCGGACAGACATTTGTATCACGCGGGCCGGATATGCCATTAATGATTCTCCGTGCTCCTCCGGGTGACTTTAGTTGGTCTTATTGGGGGCAAAGCTCTTCTCACTATACACAAATGTCCATTTCACAGGATACAGCAACCGGTGGTGGTGTTGGCACCTTTATTTCGTTCGGCGCTAAATTTGAAGCACAGGCTGGATTGGGATTTGCCATTGGTGCCGAAGTGAAACCTATTGTTGAATTCAGCCTCGGGTACACTTCGATGACCGGAAACAGTTCGTTAACGACGGTTAATGTTGTAACAACTGCAACGGAAAACATTACCACGCCTATGGATCCCATCCACACGGGGCACAACTCGGATGTCTATATAGGCGCTGCCTATAACTTTGTTTTTGGATTAGCCGATTCTTTGTATTTTCAACCGGACAGTTGCATTTACAAGAAAAAAACGGTGCGGGCACATTAATTCCAAACCTGCAAAACCACATGAATCAGTTCCCAATCGGTTCAGCTACACATATTAACGACAGCCTCGCGATTGACAACTGGACCCGTATGGTGGACTATAATAGTTCACTGAAAGCAAGTTCTGGTGACTCATTAAAAAATATTTCCTTCTCAGCCGGCCCGTTTTACAATTACGAAGAACAGTTCAGCAGAGATAGCAGTGCAACATTTACCTCGTACAAAATGCTTGATGTTGAAGGCAGTCTAAATTTGGGCCTCATGGTAAATGAAGCAGGCATGTCGGTAAATTTTCCGTTTGCATATCATTCTGGTTTCCAGCAGGACAGCTCGGTCGGTAATGCTATTACTACAACTACAGGGTACACGCTTGGCGATGATGATGCGGGAGATTTTTTCTCGGTCAATGTTTCCAAAGATGCTGTATTCAATACTCCAGTGTTTAGAACTGTTGCAGGCGCTAGTTCCTGCCCGTACGAACCGGGAACGATGACGCGAAACCTTGCAGTGTTAACACCCAAGTATCTTTCTGCTATTAATGTTAATCCGGATTCATTTGCAGTTTTCCCGGTTTATCTTGGCAATGCCAGCGGAACAGATGAGACAGGTGATTATTTCCTTAAAGTGTTAAACGCAACCAACCCCGATGGTGCAATAATATCGGTGAACGGTATTATCATTGAAAACGGAATAACTTACACTTTAGCACCCGGGCAGACACAAACTTATTTAACGGTCCGCAGAGGCCCGTTTGCTTACCACTATGATGGTATCAAGGTAATGTTAGGCCCCGCGTGTGGTGATGATCAGGTTTCTGATACACTAACCATTGGTGTTGACTTTTTGCGGCCGTGCAGTGAAATTGTTATAACACAGCCTTTAAGTAATTGGCTGGTAAACACTTCAAACAATAACGTCATGAACATCAGTATTGCAGGCTTTGACTCCTCGGCAGCTTCAGGTGTACAGAACATTAAGCTGCAATACCGTGCGATGCTCAGCGGAAACGACAGACCGGCTGGTGACACATCGGGAACGGGTATTTCAAAAAAATACGATCTGACTTCATTGAAACACATTCCCTTCATGAGCGATAAAAACAGAAAGCTCCTGAAATCACTAACGGATTCATACGATGCCGCGCGGGACAGCCGAACGAATGCACTTGCAGGTTATGCAAAAAGCACCGATGGCAAATATCACGATTTCAAGGGCATGATACCTCCCTGGGATAAGGTAAATAAACCACGGGTTGTTCCATCTTCACAGAAACCATTTCAAGCATCGATGCTGAAAGCAGACCCGGAAAGTGCTTCTGCATCGCCGGTAAAAGTTCAGTCAACCGGATTGATGATTGAAGGTACCGAAAACAGTT
>JACPGF010000287.1 GCA_016182615.1 Ignavibacteriales bacterium | reverse complement strand
GGCTAAAGCCTGGTGTTTATTGGTTATTTAAACCTCAGACTAAAGTCTGAGGTTAGGTCATAAAAATTTCGCAGTACTTCGTAAGCTGCTAATTTTAGTTAAACACCAAAAGCGACTTTATTTTACCTAAGCTGAGTAGTTACCTTTTAATCATTCTCAAAACAATAATTTTGCCCGATGGGATTTTGAATTCGTTTTTTACTCTGCTACTTTACCTGCCGGTTAGGCAGGCATAATTCCCCACCTTTAGCACTCTGAAAATATTTACCGCCTGAGTAGTTACAGAAAATTAAAGATATTTTATCCAGTACAGGATTTAGTAATTTCCAGAGCGCTTTTGCTATTAGCTCGGTTGTTGTAAACCAGTTAATGAGTAAGAACCGAATAATTCCAAAACAGCACCTTAAAAAACGAATTGAAAGTAAACTGAATATACACAGAAGGCAAGAATTTTAGGATAAACGGTTTAATACCGGGGTTAAAGAAAAATGGGACTAATTTTCTAAGGAAAGCCTGTTCCTGGTTTGGTAATTTTACACCTTAATCAATGCAAATGAGCAGCAGAAATAGAGAATTCATCCGGGTGAAATTTTACCGCGGGAATATCTCATATTTTTTGAGTTGTCTTCGGGTGTTTAAAGCAAGTCAGCACACGATGGAAACGTGTGCTGAAGAAATTTTTACAAACACTATAAGCAGAATGAGAATATACTATAGCATCGAAGATACTTCATTCTGCAATTGGAAGAGAAATTCATCCGAGGGGAATACCTCGATGAAGATTTTTCTCAAATCGTCTATGGTAAGCTTGTCAAAGTCTTCCTGCCTTGGAGTAATACATACACCACCGAGGTCAACTGCTGCCGGGCTTAATACAATTTGACCGGATCCTTCTTTAAAATAACACGCCGGTCTATGTTTTTCGCGCAAAAGCACCAGTATGGTGTTTTTTCTCGTTTCGGGGGAATAGTACGAAAGTATGTTTAAAAGCGGTTCTGTGTTTACTGCCCTTAGTTTTTGCAATGAGACCAGAACCCTCTGGAAAGCAGATTGTATATTACTGGCATCATCCCCCTCGATAATAACCACTTTCCTGAAACCATCGTTGGAGAACCAACTGTTTGTATGGTCTATAGATAGTGTGGCCATTGCCTGATGCTTCATGGCAACTATTTCATTTTCGATGGGAAGGAAACCAATGTTTCCGGCTTGGAAATGATGATGGTCCGGGGCTGATGCACCGCATTGCGGGCCATTATAAAAAACTACAAAATCTTTCCCCAAGGCTCTGCTCAGGTTTAACATTTCAATAAGGTGCGTTTCGATTTGCTGAGGAATATGTCTTTTATGGATAATAGTATAATGTTTCGGGAAAATGGGGAACGGGTTTACCAGAACGGTAAAGTGTTGGTTGTAGTCCACACCGGCTTGTTCCAAGGGCCTGTTTTCGGCACACAAGAAGCACTTCCTCTCGCTGATACTGCGTGCATCAACCTTCGCTGCAGTGGATGTAAGCCGTGCCGGATTCCATTGCAGTTTTACAATTTTATCACGAATTGCAAATTCTTTGCTCTTTACACTCGCGAGATTTCTATAGTTCGTGCCGCAGAGTTCCCATTTTTTACACTGGTCGTCGAGTAATGCAACAATTTCATTTCCAAGTGGAGTATATTTAACATCCGTAAGAGTATTCATTTCGTTACCGGTTTTCAAGAGTATTATTAAAACAAAATCAAGCTGATAAAATAAGGTGATACGGTTTACTTTTCAAATCTTTTGTTCGTATTGCACCCCTTTTAAAAGAAACCTTGAAGTTGGAGTGATGCAGGCCGCAGGATACACGAAACATCGGGGAGAAGTTTTGCATCGTTTGCGGCCGTTAAACGGCGGGGAATTAAAAAAACAGCAGGATTTTTTTTTACGCTCAGGTTTTTGTAAATTTAGGTATATAATAATATAGGAAATGCCCCATGGCAAAAGTGCAAAGTTTTGCTGACAAAGCAAAGAAGCAAAAACAGACCGGCGTTAACGTTAAAGTTGTACGTATGGTTAAAGGCAACAAAGGCGCTTTCAAGTTTAATGAAAAGTTTGTAAAGCTTGATAACATTGTTGACGTTACGAATATTAAATAAATAAAAATGCGGCTTTTGAGCCGCGTTTTTGTTTTAAACCAGTCCCACCCTTTTTACCGCCTTTTATATGGTCTTACTGTATTGATGCTGCCTTTCTATAACAATTATCATTAAATCAGAAATTCATACAAACCTGGTTCGGTTTATAATCCGGTTTTTGTATTGGCAGCATCCCGGTTTACCCATAATTGTGCCCCGAATCAGGGAAGCATCTGGTTTTACAGGCAGGCAATTCTGCAAGTTTGGTACACACCCGTTAATATCCTGGAAACGGTAATCTAACAGGCTGCCCTGCTATAACTCAAAACCTGCCAAACTGCATCGCCAACTGAATGTTTCCCTTCCCGAATGTTTCTTTCAAGCGGGTTACAGGCAGGTGCAGGCAGGTTCACAATTTATCATTACTTCTCAAACGCCAAAACTTTAGCCAGCCTTCTGGCATGGCGCAATTCATCAGAAAACTGCGCTTGAAGGTACCCGGAGACGATTTCCTTTGCAGGCTCGATGCCAATAATCCTGCCGCCGAGGCACAATACGTTCATTGCATCGTGCAGAACGCCCTGCCTTGCCGAGTATGTATCATGGCATACGCAGGCACGCACTCCTTTGAATTTGTTAGCCGCGATACAAGCACCGACACCGCTGCCACATACAATTATGCCTTTTTCTGCTCTGCCCTCGCATATTGCGGCAGCAACTGCTCCTGCAAAATCGGGGTAATCATCATTGGCATCATATACCGTGTTGCCTAAATCGGTAAATACGTACCCCTGTTTACTAAAAATTTCTTTTATCTCTTCTTTTAATGCAAAGCCGCCGTGATCGGCACCGATAACGATGTTCATGTTTTTGTTCCATTTTTATGACAAATTGAAAACACAAGATAATTATGAATTATGAATTTTGAATTATAAATGTGTGAAACGCGGCTTTTTTTGGTGGTTGATAAATAACACTACCTAAATAGTTCGCAGCTTAATGGAAAAGTAATATTCGAAATAGTAAATATTCCATAAGTAATTACATCAATCTCAAATGTGAAGAGTTTTTCATCTGCTTGATGGTAGAGTAGCATAAGTTTCCACAACCTAACAGAGGGCGGTTGCGGCAAGAAAGAAGATACTTCCAATTCACCAATAGGCATAAGATATTGCGGATTAGAATATCATTGATAAATATGTGTTTAAATGCATGGGAGCTAAAATGTTTACATGGCAAATTTAGATAAATACTGTTAGCATCCCTCTATGTTCCGCGAAAGGCCCCGTGGGGGTTTCTTGTCTGTAGAAAAAACAACACCTAAAAATTCTTGCCCCGTAGGGGTAAACCGGCTAGGAAGCACAAAATTTTTTATAAACATCAAACTGTTTTACATGTAGCAACGGTGCACCCCGCTGGGGCGCAGTACTCTGTTCTCGGTTTTTCTACAAACAGTGCACCCCGCTGGGGCGCTGTAATGCACAATTCGGATTTTCTGTTTGATAATTGTAACGGAAGCATGAAGTTTTGAAGAAATGATAGTGATGGAATGATGTTAATTCATTTCTTGCCACATTTGCTAGCCGAACTTGGTTCCTTCGATGTCAATGAACCATAATTGAATGGATTCTGTCATGTCTTGAGTGGTTACAGATTTTCGTTTCTGGCTTTGCCAGTGTATCGAATCGGAAGAAAACTACAGATATAGTTAGGAAGTCATGACTCAAACATCAAACGGATACTTGTTTCGGGTCAATTCTTGTGTCATAAGTTGAAAATTGTGCACAATATTAGCCATGAGAGTGATTTGTAAAGCAGGGCAATTATAAATTATAAATTATGAATTATGAATTGTGAGTCGGGTTTGTGGTGTGGGATTTGGGAAAATGATGGGGTTGTTAAATGGAGTGGAGTTAATGCGTTTTGTAGTAAACCTAGGTTAAACTCTTCTTTTGCAATAGCTTGATTGAAAAAAAAGCTTGATTACGGCTTTATCTTTTACCTTTTTGCACATTATACAAACGATAGAATATACGGCGGTAATATTTTGGCACAGAGATTGGATAACCAATACAGTTAGTCAAAGCAAAACAGACTTTAACAGCATACTGAAAAAACTGATACTGTTAAAAACGCAGGAACCCTAGTCATCTGTAATGGAATGAAGAGATAACATAGAACTGGCAATACCGGAACAGGCATCTCTTCAGTTCATTGCAGAATGATTAAAAGCAGTATAACTGCCTAAAATACCACAAGCTGTTTTGCAATTGTACAAACACTCATAATTCATAATTCTTAACTCATAATTACAAACGTTTTCATGGAAAGTTCATTACAACAGGCATTAGCATTTCATCAGGCAGGCAATTACGCCGAGGCGGAAATCCTTTACAAGGATGCACTGAAGAATAGCGCCCATGACCAGCATTGTAATTTTCTCTATGGAACATTAAAATTTCAGATTGGTGACCTTGAAGAAGCCCTGCGCTATTTAACCCGCGCGGTTAATATTAATCCCGCGTTTACTTCCGCTCTGAACAATTTAGGTTTAGCATATCAGGCTATGGGTAATTACGGGCAGGCATTATACTATTATAAAAAGGCTGTTGAAATTAATCCCCAGTACACCGATGCCCGTATGAATATCGGTGTTATTTATCAGGGGCTTGATAAAGTGGATGAAGCCATTGACCAATTTACCAGTATCCTAAACTATGACCCTTTCTGCGCCGAGGCATATTTTAATCTTGCCTTATGCTACGCGGGTAAAAAAGAATATAAAGAAGCAATACAGTTGTTTAATAAAGCAATAGAGCGCCGTGTTGATTACGCTGAAGCTATTAATGGACGGGGTGTTTGCTATAAAGAACTTAACTTATTCGAGGCAGCAAAAGCCGATTTCCTGAAAACGCTTGAACTTGTACCGGTGCATTATAATGCAAGGTATAACCTGTCACTCGTTTTTCTAAAAGAAAAAGAGTTCCTTAAATCGCGCGACCTTTTAACCGGGCTGGTAATTGAATCGCCTCATGATATGGAATGCCACGTGCGCTTGGGTGAAGTATTTTTAGAATTGAATATGTATCTCGAAGCGCTTAATGAATTAAAACTGGCTATCGAGGAAGGCGCGCATGAAACAGAGACCTTTAAGCAGGCTGGAACCTGCTGCTATTATCTGCACGATTATAAACAAGCCATATACTATCTGAACCGCGCTTTAAGCAATGAGCCCGATAACGGGCAGTTGTTTAACAATATGGCGATGATTTATCAGGCACAAAAAAATTATCCCATGGCTCTTTCGTACGCTGAACTGGCGTATCAAAATATGCCATATTCATCGGAAATTGTAAACAACCTTGGTGTAATAAACGAATTGAGCGGCTTTTACGATGCTGCAATGAAAAATTTTAACCGGGCTATTGAGCTTGATGCAGAGAATGTTGATGCTCTCTACAATCTGGGTAACCTCTACCTTACCGCCCGGAAATATGACGAAGCTGCCGGGTATTATCATCAAGTGCTGAGGATAAATGAATTTTACTTTAAAGCATATAATAACCTTGGTGTTGTCTATCAGCAGTTAGATGAACTTGAAAAATCCGAACTGTATTTGCGCAAAGGTTTAGAAATACAACCGGACTTTCCCGAACTGTTAAACAATCTGGGCAATACGCTTCGGATGAAGAACTCTTTGGAAGGAGCCAAATCGGAATTTAGCAGAGCCATATCAATCCGGCCAAAATTTGCCGAGGCGCATAAAAATCTTGGCATGACCCTGTTATTGCAAGGGCACTTGGAAGAAGGCTGGAAGGAATTTGAATGGCGCTGGCAGGTTGAACTGAAAAAACGCCCGTATGACAAGCCCGAGTGGGCTGGTGAACTGATTCCCGGTAAACGCTTATTTGTTTATAGTGAACAGGGGCTTGGCGACACTTTACAGTTTATCCGCTTTCTGAAACACCCGACCGAGGCTGGGATGGAAGTGATATTGCAATGCCAGGATGAACTAGTAACGGTATTGGAAAGCTTCCCATTTGCTAATCAACTGGTAGCATCATCGGAATATGTTTCTGAAGACTGCTTCGATTTCCACGTGCCGTTATTAAGCATTCCCATGCATTTACATATTACTGAAGAAAAAGTTGACAGTTTACCCTATATTTTTCCGTCCGCGGCAAAGGTTGCCCAATGGAAAGCAAAGCTGCCTGTGACCAATGATGTACGGGTTGGTTTAGTTTGGGCTGGCAACAAAGACCATAAAAATGACAGAAATAGAAGTATAAAGCTCGAAGCACTCGAAAACTTGTTTAATATTAGCCATGTGCAGTACTTTAGTCTGCAAAAAGGCGAACCAGAAATGCAAGCAGCAGCATACGGCAATAAAATAACCCGTCTTGGAGACGAATTAAAAGATTTTACCGATACAGCGGCGGTTTTATCCTTGATGGATGTAATAATAACTGTAGATACGGCTGTAGCACATGCTGCCGGAGCAATTGGTGCCTTGGCATGGATATTGCTACCTTATTCACCAGACTGGCGTTGGCAGCTTCAGACAGAAAAAACGCCATGGTACAGAAAAATGAAATTGTTCCGCCGTGAGGCAGGCCAGGGTTGGCAGCCAATAGTAGGGCGGTTGGAAAACGAACTGACAAACTTAACTCACATAAAACATAATTGAAGGATCTTTAACAATGGCAAATTTAGCTATACCTTCGGACAAACTCTTTAGAGAGCTTGGTATAACGGAAATAAGCTGGCATGGATGCCGTTTATTAACTACAACTGTATACACGGAGGTATATCATGTCGTTTAGGATTAACACAAACGTTGATGCGCTTAGCGCATACTACGCACTTGCTAAAACCAACAAAGAAGCAAGTGTAGCCCAGTTAAGAATAGCAACAGGAAAACGGGTAAATTCAGTAGCAGATGACACCTCCGGTTTCCAGATTGGTAAATCGCTCGAAGGCAAAATTTCGACAATGAAAGCAGCCCAGTCGAACGTTTCAGGTGCAAAAAACCTGTTGGCAACAGCAGAAGGCTCATTAATGAGCGTGAGCGATCTTCTTGTAAAAATTGAAGGAAAGCTTTCCGATGCAACCAACCCTACTGCAGACCGTGCATCCATTGCAGATGATATTAAATCATTAGCACAAGAGCTTAAATCCGTTTTAGCTTCTACAAAGTTTAATAATACCTCGTTACTAACCGGCGGCGGCGATGCGGAAGCAGGATTCATCTTCCAGGTAGGTAACGCGTACACCGATAAAATGACACTTGATTTTGCTGCCGCCATTGCTACCTCGGAGGCAACAGGCTTTAACACGGCCATCAACACTCTTGCAAATCTTTCAGCAGCCAGTGTCACCACTTCTGCAACCATGACTACATTGCAGGCAAACTTGTCAACTCTTAAGAGTTCAGTAACAGATGCTTTGGGTAAAATTGGTAACTACGTACAAAGGCTTGATATCCGCGAGGAAACGCTGAACATTGCTATCACCAATGCTCAATCTTCGGTAAGCCGCTTGTTTGATACCGATGCAGCAATGGAACAGCTTAATGCAACCAGAGGTTCGATACTTGGCCAGGCTGCAACATCCATGTTGTCGCAATTAAATCAGAACCCGCAGCAAGTGCTGTCACTCTTTAAATAGTTACAGAAAACTTAACAGGTACAATAACCGTTTTGTAACGAAAGCTGCAGCATTGGCTTTAGTGTCGGCATTTGCAGCTTGAAATACGAATCGAATTATACCCCGGAAAAGAATTATACGGCGGATGGCTGCCTGCAACAGGCAGCCTGAAGCTGTAAGATAAACAAACGAGTAGTACGTTTTTTTAATAAACAAGAATTGAATAATCTTTTACAATGGCACCGATAAAAATACTTCCTTATGAGCCATTTGCCGAGCTTAACTTAACCAAAATAGGCTGGCAGGGATGCCGTTTATTTACTACAACAAAATACAAGGAGGTATATTATGTCGTTTAGGATTAACACAAACGTTGATGCGCTTACCGCTTACTACGCGCTTGCGAAGAATAACCGTGATGCAGGACAAGCACAGATAAGAATTGCTACAGGCAAACGTATAAATTCAGTTGCAGATGACACTTCAGGATTCCAGATAGGCAAATCGCTCGAAGGAAAAATCTCGGTCATGAAAGCAGCTCAATCGAACGTTTCCGGTGCAAAAAACTTGCTTGCGACCGCAGAAGGATCGCTGATCAGTATTAGTGATCTACTCGTGAAAGTCGAAGGAAAGCTCTCAGACGCAACCAACCCAACTGCCGATCGTGCATCGATTGCAGATGATATTAAATCTTTAGCTTCAGAAATCTCCTCTGTGCTGGCCTCAACGAAGTTTAATAATACTTCACTTTTGACCGGCGGCGGAGACGCTGAAGCCGGGTTCGTCTTCCAGGTAGGCAATGCTTACACGGATAAGATGACACTGGATTTTGCTTCAGCTATTGCTACGGCATCATCAAATGGATTTAATACTTCAGTCGGTAACTTTATTAACGTTGCAGCAGCAAGCGTCACTTCTACTGCTACAATGTCAACATTGCAGGCTAATCTGTCAACTCTTAAGAGTGCGGTTACTACTGCTTTGGGCAAAATTGGTAATTACGTTCAGAGACTTGATATTCGCGAGGAGACACTTAACATCTCTATGTCTAACGCTCAATCCTCTGTCAGCCGTCTGTTTGACGCGGATGCTGCAATGGAACAGCTGAATGCCACAAGAGGTTCAATACTTGGTCAGGCTGCAACTTCTATGTTGTCACAGTTAAACCAAACTCCGCAACAGGTGTTATCACTCTTCAAATAGGTTGGGTTACACCGCCGTAAGCCCCCTTAACCGGGGGCTTCGGCATATATAACCGGCTTTTTGAAAAAGACGTAAATTGATTTTGGTATGGTGTGTTGTGCACAATGCATAACGCAGCAGCCGGTAAAAAAACCGGATTTATCCGGGAACATGTTTGTAAATGATACGGAACCTGCTCTACTACCGGGTTACTATGTGCTAAAAGCATATACCCCCGTTATGATTTTTAATCCGGAGCAGTTGATAAAGAATTGAATAGCCGCGCGCACTTTTATTACTCTGAAAAGGTAGCCTTATACTGCATGGAAAATACGCGTGGTGCAAATAAAACGTTATGGTACGGTTTACAGACTGATACTATAGCGCTTTTACAATGATAGAGAACGCGGTTGATACATCCGTTCAATATGCGCAACGCGCAGAATGGAGTAACGCTGCTTATGAAATTTTTTGACAGCGAAGTAAATTATACCTTCTTCGTGAGCCCTTAACAGAGCTTAACTTAACCAGAATAAGCCGGCACGGAAGCCGCTTATAGGCTACAACAATTTACAAGGAGGTATATTATGTCGTTCAGGATTAACACTAACGTCTATGCGCAAACCGCATACTATGCGCTTGCGGGTAACAACCGTGACGCGGTTACAGCCCAGCTAAGAATTGCAACTGGTAAACGTATAAATAGTGTTGCAGATGATACCTCCGGTTTTCAGATTGGCACCTCACTTGGGGCCAAACTGGCTGGAATGAAGGCAGCACAAAATAATGTTAACAGTGCAAAGAACTTACTGGCTACTGCAGAAAGTTCATTGATTAGTGTTAGTGACCTTCTTGTAAAGATCGAGGGAAAGCTGCTGGATGATCAGAATCCGACAGCCGATACCCAGTCAATTGCAGACGATATTAAATCCTTGGCAAAGGAAATCTCTTCCGTGCTGGAATCAACGAAGTTTAACAACACTTCACTGTTAACCGGCGGAAGCGATGCAGAAGCCGGATTTGTTTTTCAGGTAGGTAATACCTACACCGATAAAATGACTCTGGATTTTGCCGCGGCTATTGCCACATCGGCATCAAACGGGTTTAATAATTCGGTGGGTAATTTTAAGGCAGTGGAAGCAACTAGTTTAACTACTACTGCCACCATGAGTACCCTTCATGCAAATTTGTCAACACTCAAGAGCATCGTTTCCGCTGCTTTAGGCAAAATTGGAAACTATGTTCAGAGGCTTGATATTCGAGAGGATACACTTAACATTTCGATGACCAATGCTCAGGCTTCGTACAGCCGTCTGTTTGACGCTGACGTGGCAATGGAGCAGTTGCATGCAACCAGAGGTTCTATACTTGGACAGGCAGCAACGGCAATGCTGTCACAGTTGAACCAAAGCCCGCAGCAGGTGTTATCACTCTTCAAATAGGTTGAGTTACACGCCAGAAGCCCTTGTCCGGGGGCTTCTGCATTTTAAATACAACTTTGTGCCCTTTCCCTGGTTGAAGAGGCAGTGTTAAAACCCCATGTCAAGCATTTTTATTCTTCGATTTCAGCTCAAAAACGAAATATATTTTGAAAAATTTGAATTTTAACTAAGCATTTGAAACCGTGGGCAATTAGAAGAACACCAGCATGAATGCCTGCTACAAACGTAATTTACTAATTTGCCTCGGATTCAGTCCATGATCTCTTTGGAAAGTATTGGGCAAACCAGGGAGAATCTTTTTTAGCGGCATTAACGCTGCCTAAAAACGATTCCCCCGTCAATTGAGTCGTAGTTTATTTCTCCCGGCCGGTATTCACCCAAACAAAACTGTCAATGCATTAATGGTTTCTAATGCTTATGTATATCCCTGTGCATAATTTTCCGTATTTCATGCAGCCGGTCATCAGCCGGAAGATCGTGCAGGGCGGTATTCATGTGCTCATCTTTTTCATTGCGCAGCATATTGGCAACGTATTCAATCATTGCAGTGGGGAAAACATCTTCACGCTCGTACAGTTCTCGTTTTGCCAGCAGGAATTTGGCCGATTCAACGCAGCTTTGCGGTAATGATGGCAGGCGTTTCAGTAAAGATTTTTCTTTAAATATGTTGCCCTTAACATACAACGAGTCCGCTATTTCCAGGGAGTTGCTGTTGCTATACCCCCATTCGGCAGCCATGGTTATGCCTGCAAGCAACAAATGCACGAGAGCGCTGCCATCGGGGCTACGCAGTTCAACCGTTTGCCTGCTGCCATCGGGATTATAAGGCTCTGACTGCTGTGGGTTCACTTTTTGTGCTATGTTGTTCAAGTTTGCCCAGCCCAACGGAACACGTATCATCGCACTGCGGTTCAGGTCACTCCAACAAATTTTGGTGGGCGCTTCCTGGTTAGGGACAAGGCGGAGATACGCTGAACTTACGGTGTTGCCAAAGGCAGTAAGGGAATCGGCATAGGTGCATAAGCCCCCGATGAGCTGCTTTGCCTCTTTTGTCAATGACCCGTTTTTTTCAGCCATGCAGTTAATTCCGTTTTTCCGCAGTTCGGTGTGCACATGCAAACCGTTGCCAGCTATATCCTCTTCAATTTTAGGGGCAAATGTTGCAACATATCCGTGCCTGTAAGCGCAATTACGGATAAGCCATCGGGCAAGCACCAGATTATCTGCGGTATCTGTTACCGGGGTGGGCAAAAACTCGATCTCCAACTGCTCAGCCTGCCGTCCTTTAATCTCCTCAAGATTACTGCGGACACTTTCCACGTATCCAACCTCGCTGTGAGCGTATTTCACCGATCCGGTTATTTGTGTAATGTACCG
>JACPGF010000286.1 GCA_016182615.1 Ignavibacteriales bacterium | reverse complement strand
GTACTTTTCAGCATGGGCAAATGACTGGGCGGAAGATCCACTAATAGCTGTTTTTTCTGAATATTCGTCTTTCCTCGACTCGGTTCAAACTCCGGGCGAAGTACTGAGTGCAAAAATGACAAGGTTCAAGGAATCTGCGAAAAGTGCCCTTCCCGGCTTGGTTAAAGGCGGTGTAAACGCGGCAATAAAAGTTGCTACTGGTGGCGGGTTAGATGTATCAGCATTTATGAATGATTTTGTTGATAAAAGTATTTCCGGTTATCAAGATGGCAAAAAAAGTCTCAATCAAATGCAGCATGCTCTTACGCAAATACAGGATGTTCTCAAATCGAACTTAAATGTTCAAAAACCGCTCATATTTATCATTGATGAATTAGACCGTTGTAACCCCAAATATGCCGTTAACCTTTTAGAGCGGGTAAAACATATTTTCAACATTCAAGGCATAATATTTTTATTGGCGTATGATAAAAAACAGTTATCAACATCCATTAAACACTTTTACGGTCAAGAAACCGACACCGACAATTACCTCCGGCGAATGATTGATTTGGAAATGAAGTTGCCAGAAACAAAAGTACTGAATTACTTTGAAAATGTATTTTTTTCTGAAAATTTCCTGTCAAGTTTACAGATTTCTTTGCGTGGCAATGATTACTTCACCGAATATGTAAAATCACACAGTTCAATTATTAATACCTTTTTTAGCCCTTCTCTGCGAACACAGAATCATGCACTTACGTTATTGAACTATTTCCTCACAATAGCTAAACAGAAAGAAGAATTTATTCCGGTTTATTTTTTAACAATTCTTCGCTTGACAAATGATGTTTTGTTTCGAAAGCTTATTGAAATACATCAAAATGTATTTGAATTTGAAAAGTTCTTTTCACCTATAACAATGGGCAACAACTTAAATATTTTGTATAACCTTACTAATCAAGATAATGATATAATTTGCCGGCATAAGATTGATGTACTCGCGGGTATGGCTGCATGGATGCTCCACCATCATAAGTTAATGCCGGATTTTTATACAAATTATTTGAAAGGCTTACAAAATACAAACCCACTAGTTGTTGAGTTTTCGAAACGCATAAGCAGCATTTATGGGAATTTAGACTCACCTACAAATTATTCAAAAAGCATTGAAAAAATTGTAAAAATTCTGGAACATTTAAGTGTAAACTAAGATAATACTGCTTCTTTGTATGATTATAATAGCGGTATGTAAATAGTTTTATTTTGTTTTTTATTACATAGAAGACAAAAAATATGGAATACACAAAATTTGAAAAAATTTCAATAAAAGACACACAAGGTATTAACGAGAAATGGGTGCAGGGCGCACATTTAGTATAAATAAAAAAAGCAGTTATATTTATAATGTACTTTAATAAAAAACTACTCGGTAACTTCTAATGACACAAGCAGAATTACTGCAAAAACTTGCTGATCTTTTATCTCTCCCGGGAGAGACGGAAACAGTTGAATACAAATCGGCAACGAACGATTTCCATTTTGATAACATTGGCAAGTATTTTTCCGCATTATCAAACGAGGCAAATCTTCGCGGCAATAATGCCGCTTGGCTGCTGTTTGGTGTCCGTGATGACAAAACAATATGCGGTTCACATTACCGCCGAACACGCCCGGAACTGGATTCATTAAAACTTGAAATTGCTAATCATACCACCGCAAATATTACATTTATAGAAATCCACGAAGTTTTACACATTGCCGGGCGGGTTCTGTTGTTCGAAATTCCACCCGCTCCTTCTGGTATTCCAGTCGCATGGAAAGGGCATTGTTATGGGCGGGCTGCCTCTTCTTTAGTTGCGCTGAGTATTGATAAACTTGAAACAATCAGGGCCCAACAAAAAATTACAGACTGGTCCGCTAATATAGTACCTGCTGCAACTATTGCAGATCTCGATCCGGTGGCCATCAGCCATGCTAAAGTCAAATTCAAATCTGCAAAATCGGTTGGCTTTTTACATGGTGAAATTGATTCATGGGACGATACAACTTTTCTTGATAAAACCCGAATAACAATTAGCGGCAGTATTACCAATGCTGCTATACTGCTTCTTGGCAAACCCCAGTCCGTGTCATTGTTGCTTCCAAGTATTGGACAAATATCATGGGTTCTGAAAAGCTCTGAGAGTGGTTACCAGCATTTTGGTCCTCCTTTTTTATTAACTGTCAATGATGTTTATACAAAAATCCGCAATCTAAATTTTAAACACTTACTGCCAAACTCAATCGACCCGGTCGAAATTGCCAAATACGACCAATGGTCAATTCTCGAGGCTCTCAATAATTGTATTGCACATCAGGACTATACACTCTGCCAGCGCATTGTTGTTACCGAAACTGATACTGAACTTTGTTTTACCAATGCCGGGTATTTTATTGAAGGTTTCAGCCCTGAAGAATATTACCTTGTTAACCGCACACCGCGCAGGTACCGCAATCCATTTCTTTCACAGGCAATGCATACGCTTGGCATGATTGATACCATCGGCTCCGGTATCAAACGGATTATTGATGAACATATGAAACGCTTTTTGCCTTTACCCGGGTATGATTTTTCAGAGCCGGAAACGACCAGTCTTCGCTTCTTTGGCAGGATAATAGATACCAAATACACCGATTTACTCATAATCCGCAAAGATCTGGACCTAAAAACAATTGTTGCACTTGACCGCGTTCAAAAACGGCTTCCTATTACCCCCGTGCAAATAAAAGCACTCAAAAAAGCAAAACTCATAGAAGGTCGCGCCCCAAATTTCCATGTTTCACCGTCAACTGCAACTGCAACTGGTGACCAAGTTGAATATATCCATAAAAAGGGCTTAGACGATAATTTTTACAAGGAGCTTATTCTACAATATCTCATCACGAATGGGCAGGCATCCAGAAAAGAAATAGATAGTCTGTTATTATCAAAACTGCCTGGAATTCTTTCAGATGAACAAAAACAAAATAAAGTCCGAAATTTGCTTATGCAGCTATCTACACGGAGTGAAAAAATCAAGAATATCGGTACCCGCAAATCACCCTTGTGGCAGATTGCTTAACCTGCTTTGTTTCGGGCACCATAACAAAACCCAATGGCTACAATGTAGTAATAAAATGGGGCTTTGTAGTAATAAAAACGCTTATTTAACATATGTTATTTACTGTATGTTGTACTAATTCAAGCACTTAGCCTTTTACTACAAATGTATGCATTTTGTATGCATGTAGTAATAAACGCCCAGTTTTTAAAACTCTATCCCAAATGTTCTCATCTATTTTTTTTCGTTTCATTCCCTCTAATCATTAAAATAAAACAGTTTATAGTTCAGCTAAATAGCTTTTATTTCAGCCCGATCGTTATATTAACATAATTAGCAGACAGAACAATCCAAACTGCCATAAGTTCTATTGGGGGCGAAATATAACCCTTTCCTAAACGATCTAAAATTCATCATTATGGAAATCAATTCGCAGCAATTATCGCATTTAATAATTGCACTTAATGAATTTACTTGAATTTCAAATAACAGAGAACACAATTCCTTACGCAGAGATTAGAGTTGTTTTAGTATTCACTCAACCCATCCCGCCTTTTCTCAATAATTAATTAAAATTAATTTGCCTGCTATTGCATAATTTTTGTAATTTTTTACCGAGATTTATTTATCGATATAATTTTACTGATATTATGGCATCTATTAAAATAACCCCGGAACCCACAATCAGAAGACTCCCAAAGTACGTTCACCTGCTGACGATACTGAAGCATAAGGGCGTCAAGAGTGTTTCAAGCACCATGATAGCCGAGAGCCTTGAACTCGATTCAACACTTGTCCGCAAGGATATCGAGGCAACAGGCATCGTTGGAAGGCCGAAAACCGGATTCCTGGTTGATAAACTGATTATGGCCCTCAGGGAGCATCTGAACTGGAATAACGAAGATGATGCATTTTTAATAGGAGCCGGAAGCCTTGGTGCAGCAATTCTTGGCTACAAGGGTTTCAGGGAATGCGGCTTGAATATTGTTGCCGCGTTTGATAATAATCCGGCTAAAATTGGTACGGTAATCAAAAATGTGCCCGTTCTTGATTACACCAAACTGGAAGAGCATTGCCGCAGAATGCACATTCACATAGGCATAATTACCGTTCCCGCCCCCGTGGCGCAGCAAACAGCAGATGCCCTGATACGGGGCGGCGTACGGGCAATATGGAATTTTTCACCCACGCAGATCGCAACTCCACAATGGGTAGTAGTGGAGTATGCACAATTAACTATGAGCCTTGCCGTGTTAAAACGAAAACTACGGGAAACAGAGCTGACAGACAATTCTATTCAGGAAACGAAGTAATTGAAGATACAATTATACAATCAACCGATACTGCAGCATGTGCAGTCGGAGTTCCGCTTTTTGCGTAAAGAAGAGCTTACCTTTATCTCCCACTTTTACTCTGCTGGGAATTATCCAGCACCGGAAAATCATAGAACTAATGATTGCAGTATTAAAAGGTGGGTAAGATCGTTGAAGCTGAATACTAAAGTGAATTGATGGTTCAATAAATTGGCAGCCGGAATATAAACTTTGCGCCCTGCCCTTTTACCGATTCAACAAATATTTGGCCGCCATGGTTTGTCGTAATAATCGTAAAGCAAACGGATAAACCGAGGCCTGTTCCATCTCCCGGGTTTTTGGTTGTGAAAAATGGTTCAAATACATGGCTTATGTTTTCCTGGGATATTCCAGGGCCATTGTCTTCAACTTCAACCCGCATGTATGTATCCTCAACGAAAGCACGCAGATAAATTGTCGGCGTCTCATCAGCCGCGAAAACTTTTTCCTGAAATGTCTGCATGGCATTCCTGATAAGATTAAAGAGAACTTGTTCAATTTCGGGAACTGAAATAGCAATCAGCGGAAGATTTGGCTGCACTTCCTTAATAACACTAATTGCCATAATATCATGCTTCTTTACTAAATCATAGTCATTATATGCTATATCAATCGCCATTGTAAAAAGTTTTTCAAAATCGAAGGGCGTTTTTACCGCATTGTTACGTAAACTGAATTTTAACATGTTTGAAATTATATCAGATGCCCTTCCGGCGGCGGTTTTCATCGAAGTGATAATTTCGAAAATTTGTCGTGTTACAAGATAGCTGTGATATGGTTCAAGGTTTAGTCCAAGAGAGACCGCGACATCAATATTTTTTTGAAACGTGTAATCGATTCTGCGCAAAAGGTTTTGGCAGCCCTGCGATATAGTGCCCAGTGGATTGTTGAGTTCGTGAGCCATACCTGCAGCCAAGCCGGAAACACTGTGCATTTTTTCAGACTGCACAACGAGTGCTTCTAATTTTCTTCTTTCAGTAATATCAGTAATTACTATTACCCGGTTTCTCTCAAGTTCTTCCAAGGGAATAATGAGAACATCCATATACTTCAGGTTTTTATTATCATCATGGTAGGTCACAACTTCCTGCACCCGGTTATTCGCCTCAAGAGAATTCTCCAACAAGTCATTTATAAAATAGAGTCTTGGATACTTTTGAAATAAAAAAACCGAATGACTTTCATCTCCCCCGAACATTTTTTCAACTGCAAGATTTGCATGACGAATCCGTAATTCTTTATCAAGTGAAATAATCGAAGAAGGAATTGAATCAATTATCTGACTGATAAGAATCCGTGCATAATGCAACTGTTGCTCATAAACTTTTTTATAGGTTATATCCGTGTGATTGCCAACAATCCGTGAAGGTGCCCCTCCTGCATCCCGTTCAATTACCTTCGCACGGTTCAAAACCCAAATCCACTCACCGGTTTTTGTCCGCATCCTAAATTCAGTAGTATAGAATGATGTATCCGAGTTAGTAAACCTGACACTATCTGCCATATACAAATCCTCCGGGTGAACAAGGCTTTTCCATGCTTCGTAAGACGGGGGAAATTCATCAGGTTCATACCCGAGCATCCGGTAATAACTTGGGCTGAAATATGTGGTGCTATCATCCACCCTCCAGTCCCAAATCCCATCTTTAGTACTTTCAAGAACAAGACGCAATCTTTCCTCATTGGTTTTTAGAGTTTGTTCTGCTTTTTTCATCTCGGTTATATCCCGGTTAATAGAGATGATGGCTTCTTGCCCTTGAAATGAGATAACCGCCGCATTGATGAGCAAATACATCGGTGTCCCGTCTTTTTTATATTGCATTGTTTCAAAATTGTGATATTCTTTTTGGACTCGGGTTTTTTCTATTTGAAATTCGCCCCGCTGAATGTTTTCTGAAATAGATTTGAGACTCATACCGATAAATTCCTGCCGGGTAAAACCATAAAGAGCGAGTGCTTTTTCGTTGACCTCAAGTACGGTCTCGCCGATAGGTTCAAAAATAAGAATTGCATCGCCGGCGCTATTAAAAATTGCCCGGTACTGGCTTTCTGCATTAAACGACTCTGTTTGTTTTCTCATTCTTGTTAAAGAATTAGAAATCAAGTTTGCAACGAGAATTAAAATGCTGCTTTCCTCATCATTCCACTCAACCATTGGTGATTCCGAGAAGACCCCAATTATTCCGGCAAAATTATTGTCTTCGTAGAGCGGAGCAATAAGAAATGATTGAAGCCCCTTCCAGTCAATCAACTCGGAAATATTCAAAGCACCGGAATTCCCGCTTTGAAGTATCAACCCCCGGTTTTCCTTTTTTCGATACCATATCGAAACTTCGCGCATAAGCATGTTAAAATCCAGCTCACCGAAAACTTGACCCTGCATATAATCATAAGATTGTGCCGGTGAAAAATGCTTTAAGGACTCGACAAATCTTATTTTAACAAAGCTTGCCTGGAAAAATACTGCGATTTTCTCGGTAAGATTTGTGAATAATTTTTCATCAGGATAGTTGAGGGAAAGCAATTCGGTTGAAAAACCAATCAATTCACTTTCAAACTTGGACCTTCGGGTTTTATACTCCTCTGCTTTTTTTCTTTCGGTGATATCGATCAATGTGGTGATAGATGCGGGATGGCCCTCGTAAAGGAAAAGTGTCGAGGATACCATGTAAGCTTTTAGTTCGCCTTTGGAATCCTGCAAAGTAATTTCATAAACTTCTCTTGACCCTAAAACAACCCGTGATTGAACCCGCTTAATTATCTCCGGATGTTTATCCCGTGGTATAAAATCTAAAACTGACCGTCCTTTAACTTCTTCGATTGTCAGCCCGTAAAGCATTAATCCAATTTCATTCATGAGCAGTATCCGAAGATCCTGATGGATAAACATAACGTTTGGAGAATTGTTAAAAATTGAGACATACCGGTCTTCACTTAACTTTAGCAGCTCATTTTGCCGGATTATCTCTTTATTTTTTTCATCAAGTTTTGTGTTAAGCTTATCGAGTAATTTATTCTTTAGATTAGTCCTCTTTTGTTCAAACGTGAAGTTATTCATAAATATCCGCAAGAACGAAAAAATGAGTACCAAATACAGAAAGTTGCCTGCTGAAAGGTCAATAAATCTTTGCAGTTGATTATCGTATGGAATCACGGTTCCCGGGAAATAATATTGTATTATTATAAGTCCGGGAAGCAGTAACATAATGGAAATGGCAGCATATTTTTTTTGCGAGGGGACAAGTACGATATAACTTGCTATAAAACAGGTTATTGCCAGCGAAGTAGTATTTCCTTCATATCCACCGCTGCTAAACCAAAGAAAGACTATTGTTAGGAGGCAAAACAGGTGGAAAAATACTGCAATCCTCGATACATCCTTTGCCTTACGAACACTTAAGAAAAATACAAGCAATACACAAGATGCAACTGTGGTAAAAACAATAACACGGTAATCAAATCCTAGGATAACATTTGAAATATTTCCAATTATGGAAATTACAAAAGCAACAAATGCAACTAAAGTAAGTATGCGTTTTTCGAGTGAAGCAAAAAGGTTTTTTCCGAAGATAAACCTGTTAATTTCTTGAAAAATAATTTTTGTCTTCAAGTCTCTGATAATTTGATTAGAATTGAACAATGACCACTGCACTAATATAAAGCAAAAGACTGTCTTTCGCCACTATTTTTCAAGTGTAGGCAATAAAAGGTGTATCTGCAAATGTAAAATCTCATTTCGTCAAAATACTCCCGAAATTCAGAACAACTGACGTCGGGGAATTAGAAATGATACCAATTTGTAAAAATAGTAAAATCGATATCGGGAAAGTTGTTTGTATTTTGTTCAATTTTTAGTACAAAATTTCAACTATTTGTTCATCTTACCAAGGATACAATATCTAGATTTTTATAAAGAGTGATATCCCTTTTTGCTCCGGTAGGAGTAATCTGTTTGTAGAAAAATAGTTGCCCATAGAACAGTGCGCTCCATTAGGAGTGCTCCAAATAACCCCGGAAATAGAGTCTATAGGAAAAGAAAGGCAATGCACCGATATATTGTCCTCTTCCAGGCCACCGTTGCTAGAATGATTTGGTGCGCACCTACGGAGCGCTGATGCAACTGGGGTTTAGGTTTTCTATGCCAAAGTTATTCTGTTTAAAG
>JACPGF010000285.1 GCA_016182615.1 Ignavibacteriales bacterium | reverse complement strand
CACCGATTTTGGACTTGTACCAAACTTTTCTTTGGAAAAATTCTCATCCGGTTTTACTATTTTGCCATTAAACCTTTAAGCAGTATAAAAAATGAATGCAACTACCATTATCGAAAAATTCGGTTTGCAGCCGCATCCGGAAGGCGGCATGTTCAGGGAAACATACCGCTGCAATCTGAGAATGAATACAAGCTCCGGTGAAGACAGTCGAAGTGTTTCAACTGCGATTCTGTTTATGTTAAAAGACGGCGATTTCTCCGCATTTCATAAAATCAGCTCGGATGAGCTATGGCACTATCACCTCGGGAAAGGTGCATATATTTATTGTATCAATGAAAAAGGTGTGTTGTCTCAATTCAGGCTGAGTGCTGATGAAAACCCTGATTCTCAACTGCAAATCGTTATCCCGGCAAACACATGGTTCGCAGCTGAATTGATAGAACCAAACGATTTTCTTTTAACCGGATGCACAGTTGCACCGGGCTTCGATTTTAAGGATTTTACATTAGCCGAAAGAAATACACTCATAGCACAATTTCCGCAGCACCGGCAATTAATATCAAGACTCACACGAGTATAACCATGCATAAAATTAACCGCGTTGTTTCCGTATTGTTATTGGCAATTGTCATTACAAACTTGGGGGAATTTTTATATGCGCAGGAGGCTCCGAAATATTGTATTGTAATTCACGGCGGGGCAGGCGCAAGTTATAGCACTATGCCCGATTCATTGCAGGGAGCCTATCACAACGATTTGCAGGCTGCATTAACCATCGGGAACAATACTCTTAAAAGCGGAGGGACATCTGTTGATGCAGTAGAGCAGGTTATCCGGTTTCTTGAAGATTCCCCGCTTTTTAATGCAGGCAAAGGAAGCGTTCTGAATATTAATGGTATTGCAGAAATGGATGCATCGATAATGAATGGCAAAGATTTGAGCTGTGGTGCAGTTGCAGCAGTACACACGGTTAAAAACCCGGTATCTCTGGCGCGAAACGTGATGGAAAAAACCAAACATGTTCTGCTTGTTGGTTATGGTGCCGATGCCTTCGCGAGAGAAATTGGTGCAGAAGAAAAAGATTCGGCATATTTCATTGATCCCGAACGATACAGGGGTTGGCTTAAAATAAAATCACAAAAAGGGACAGTAGGTGCAGTTGCATTGGATGTGCACGGTAATCTGGCAGCAGCCACAAGCACGGGCGGCATGGCGGGTAAGATGGCGGGCAGAGCCGGAGATTCTCCAATTATTAATTGCGGCACCTACGCGAACAACAGTACCTGCGCGGTTTCATGCACCGGATGGGGTGAACAATTTATTAAAAACACGGTTGCTTTCAGGGTTTCTGCATTAATGGAATATAAAAACCTGTCTCTTAAAGATGCGGTTGATACGGTACTATATAAAATACTGCAGAAGAACGATGGCGGTGTTATCGCCGTGGACAAAGATGGCAATTACTGTATGGAGTTTAATACCAGTGGCATGTTTAGAGCAGCCGCTAATAGCAAGGGTGTTTTTGAAACATATCCATAACAAAAAGCATTACTTAATATGAATTGAAAAAAAATAGCCTGTGCAATGGGTTGTTGATGATGTTGGTCATAGGGATTTATTTTACCTGACAACAAACAGAGGTATTCCGGTAAACCGACCGAGGTTCTCAATCACATAGGTTAACGAGCTATGCATCCCGTTTCCACTTAATTCAAGCGGGCCTACCTCATCAAAGATCAGGAGCGCGGGCTGCTTATTCCGGGCTTCGCAAACATATTTATCTGCATCGGCAAAACTCTGCCGTAAAAAACTATACTTCCCGATTTTCTGAATATCCTCAGCCTGCCCCGGTTTGCTTTCTAAACGAAGCATTTTTCTTTGTTTTATTAAATAAAGGCAGCGTGTATCATCAACAACCGGTTGCAACACACCATCTGCATCATTCATTTTTTGCAGTAATCTAAACAAGCTGGTAGTTTTACCGGTTTTAACCGGCCCTGTGTAAATAATTATATTTTTCATCATTCAGAGAAAACAGATAGGACGATGAAAGAGGAAAGAAATAACCGGATTTTTGCAAGTCCCTTTGCTTCGGTTGCATGCGACATGGATTTTATAAGGATACTCCTGAAGAAAGGAAACAGGTTAATGATGGCATCCAACTGGGATTGTTTAACTTTGCTTCGCCTACTAAATAATTTGCTTATCAGGAGAGTGATTAATGGGTTTAGCAAATAATACCACAAAAGAATCAATAGAATCGCACGGACTGCCATAGCCCACCCTGAAAATGATTCTTTAACTGGAATAAAGTAACTTGCAATAACAATGCAAACGATAAAGAGCAGAAGAAATTTACTTTTAAAAGCCGCTTTCTTTGCAGTTTTATCAGGTTCTTTAATAGCCTCTGTTTCTAAAATACTCATTTTCTCTATTTGGATTTTTGCGTGTGCATCTATCCATTTGGGTAACTTACCGGCAATAAAACCAAATACCAGTCCCAGAACAACATGCAGCGAAAGATATATGCCAATTAATAATTGACTTACTGAAGGAATGCTGCCTTTTATATGAAAAAAATTAAGCAGTACGTATTTACTAAATACATCAATTGCTTCCCAAAATCCGGTACCGAATAAAACCGTTAATATTACCAGTTTCATTAATGCTGAGAACATAAGTGAAAAAAAGCCGACCCACAATGAATAAATGAAAAAATTCTTTCTGATATTAAAAAAGCACATTCCTGCCAGCCCCTGCATAAAGACCGCAAGATAAGCCGCGGGCGGGGTAAACGGGCTAATTAAGAACTTTATTAGCAATACCGTGAGCATCGATTGCAGCACGGTTTTGTTATTTTGACTGTAATATGCGATAAGGACAATAAAAAATACCGCGGAGCCGCCAACAAAAATTCCCGTAACCGGTAATTTGAGGCCATGTAATAGCCCCCCGAGAACAGATTCGGAGAAACCCCACAAGGCTGTCAGTCTGAATATAATGTTTTCGTCCGGCCGGTTGATTATTGAATCGATTTGTTTTGAATTACTGAAAGAGTTTGTCACAATAGAAATACTATTTTTTTTATAATTATACTGGAAAATAACCATTACCGGGCTCTGCATCAAACAGAACAACAATTTAATTTGAAGGACCTGTCCAAGAAATATACAACAGATTATTAAACGGAAATAGAAGGCTTAAAAATACTTCGGGAACCAAAGTATTATTACTCTCACGAAAGTCCGACTGGAATACAACAAACTCCAAAAAGCCGCAGAAGGACTGGATAGCATGGTAAGGAAGCTTCAGGAACTACTTGAGCAATTTAAAGTATTCACAAATTTTTGGTTAGCCGGAGGGAAAAATTCATTTTGATAAACATAAAAACAAATTGACTGGCGTATATAAATTTTATATATTTGTTTTTGCAAATATCGAAATAAATATGGAAATTGTTAAAAGTATTGCTATTATGAAAGCACTTTCCGATACATCAAGAGTACGGATCGTGAAAGCTCTCTCGGAAAAACCTTGTTATGTCGAGGAACTGGCGAGCCGCTTAAACTTAGCAGATTCAACCGTGTCATTCCACCTGAAGAAATTGCAATTGGTTGGATTGGTCTCTTCGCACAAACAACAGTATTATATCATTTATACACTTAATAAATCTATTTTCGGCTTAACTTTGGAAGAAATTGTTAACTCCGAAGATGATGAATCAAAAAAACAGGCTCAGAGGTTGGTTTCGTACAAAGACAAAACAATTAGAGCATTTTTCAAACACGGAAAGCTTACTGCATTGCCTGTGCAGCACAAGAAACGGCTCATTGTTCTGTCAGTGTTCAAAAAATTATTTGCCCCCGGTCAAAAATACACGGAAAAAGAAGTTACTGAATTAGTTACTCCGCTTTTTGGTGACTATTGCACTATCCGCAGGCTGATGATAGAGGAAGGATGGATGGAAAGGTCTGATGGAATTTATTCAATAAAAAAAGATGATGAAAATGAATCAATTAAATAAAAAAGAATTAAAAAAGGCGTATAAGTTAACGCCGCCAACTCCCGGAATTTATGCTATCACCAATACGGTTGATAATAAAAAATTTATTGGCGCGGCAATGAATGTGCAAGGAAAGCTCAACGGTCATAAGTTTTCATTGCTTGCCGGTGGTCATATCTTCACGGAAATACAGGCTGACTATAACAAGCATGGTGAAGAAAACTTTACTTTTGAGATAATTGAAAGATTAAAACAGCGCGAAGACCTGCAGTTTGATTATTCAGATGAGCTTAAAGAACGGGAAGCCTATTGGTTAGAATATTATAAACCTTACGGCGAGAAAGGATATAATAAACTTAAAAAAAACAAGTTCTGAAAAAGTATTGATGAGCGGCAGTTTGTTCTGCCGCGAGCAGTTTATCGTAATACCTATTGTCTTTTTGTTACATGAGTTTCAGGAAGAATGATCTATTGCAAAGGAACAGAAAAGTGTTAACAGACTGTTTGATGAATTCCTTAAGTTAGCTATTTTATTGTATTTGGCGATGGAAATGGAATTAAATGCAAGATAAACTATCTCAAAAAAAAATGCCCCCGTTTTAACGGGGGCATTTTCTAGTATTTCAAATTTTTATTGTGTCGGGCCGCTATCAGCGTTTAATTCGATAGCCGATTGAATTGATTGAGAGACATTAGAGAAAAAATCATAACCGGTCAAAGACTCAACGGAATCGACACTAACCCGGTAAGTTCCCCAAGAACTGAAAGGTCCCAAGTTGTTATTAAGCACTACAGCGATACATCGTGTTGACGTGGAAACACGGGAGAGGTCATTTGTTCCTGATGGCAGAACCATAATAACCTTCCAAGTCTTTGCTGGAACAGTTAATACACCATTTGCAAGTGTTGTTTTGTATCCGTTTAGCCCAGTGCCGCCCGTGCCCTGCCCGCCGGCGTAAATATAAAGAACATTTCCCTGATTAGCCAAAGTGCGGCAATATGTTTCTAAAACTGCCCAGGGGCCGCCATTATTCGCTTGTGTTTGTGGAAAGATATTGGTCATTAAATATGCGGTATCCATATTTGCTTGCGTGTTTTTCCGGTCAGCAGATGCACATAGGTGTCCGCGGGAAAATCCTGAGTTGGTATAATCTCCGGTTTTAACCCGGTACCATCCTGTTGGTAATGTGGCATCTGTTTTGAACTGGTCGTTATCAACAGCGCTGCCCGTAATCCAGGTAGAATTAAGCTGCCATGCAACCCAATTTGCTATTCCTCTGTCGCGGTGATATGATAGCGCGTACTGTCCTCTGGTAATAAGGTAGTTGGCAGGATACGAAGTGTTTTTTACTGCTCCACTGGGGTTTCCCATTGTGAGATGAACATTTCCGGAAGCAGGTATTATAGTAAAAGTCAGTGCGGAAGTTGTTCCACCACCTGGTGTACCGGTAAATACGGTTACACTAGCTGTGCCCGTAGCAGATACGTTAGCTGCCGGAACAGTTGCAGTGAGTTGCGTTGCAGAAACAAAGGTTGTTGTTAATGCAGTGCCATTCCATTTTATAACCGAGGTTGAGATAAAACTGCTGCCATTAACGGTAATGGTAAATGCGGAAACACCATTTTCGACAAAGGTTGGAGCCATCGAAGTAATTGCAGGGAGAGGGTTATCAGAAGTAAAATCACTGATAACAATGTCATCAATATTAAGGCGGTTTGTTGTTGCATCCGTTTTACGGATTTAAAACCGGATAGTCCCGGCAATATTTACGGTAAAAGAGGCTGTTTGTAATGTTGTAGCCGATGTTGAGACAGAAGAACCGTTCTGAACCCAAGAAGAGCCGCTGTTTGTAGAATACCAAAGTGACCAAGTAGTTGCAGCATCAGAACCATATTTAGCATGTTGAATAGTTACTGTTCCTGCACCGGTGGTTCGGTTAAACTGCTGTGTCAGTTTACCTGAATTTCTTGCACGCGCGGAGGCCGTCCCGTTTTTTATGTCACTTGCACTGGTTCCAATAAGTGCATCGTTCAGGTTCCATACACCACTCGATAACGTGACATTTGCAGCAGCATAAGAAGTTTTTGAGCCAGTCTCAAATCCTTCCGAAACATAGACAGGTGCATCGGCACGGATTATCTCATCGTTGATTTGAGCTGTTGGAGAAGGGGTAGGGCTTAAGGAGGTATCTTTACAACCGTTAAAAACCGAAAACATCAAAAGGGCTATCATCACATAAGAACCAAACGACTTGAACATTACTGCTCCTTTTTGTCTGAAATGAAAATAACAATTAGTGAACAAACAAGGTAAGTGAGTTGCATTATAAAATACAAATACTTTTTTCAGGGAAATACCAAAAAAGGGGTTCACCGGATTTTTTCCATCTAACAACAAGTTAGCCCATTGTTGCTACATCATTAAAAGATGTCTTGGATTCGGTGGAGTTATTTCCCGCACTCTTGGAAGTTTCGTTGAAATGGAATTAACGACATTCCTTTCCTGTATAAAAAACCAAGATTATAAGTACTTTTATTATTGAATTTTTCAATGGCTAAAGCCTGCAACTATGCGGGGGTTAGGGCATAAAGAACAACTGCTCTCTGAGCGGGTAGAGTTCAATATCCCCTAACCCCGGAGTTTACTCCGGGGTTGAGTTCCTACTTGGATTGGGCTTCAGCCCTGACGTTATGGGGGAAATGGTATCCCTTTCCGTTTTGAGAATTTCATGGATTCGCGTAATTATTGCAAATCAATAATTTGTTATTGGAGCAAAGTAAAAATTACTCCACTGAAAAATCCGGTGAACCCCGAAAAATCAAAGTGTTAATATAGAATTAATATGAATCTCTTCTGTTGGGAGTGGCATTCTATATATTGGATTTTACATAGGTAGATTGAGAAATCTTGAAATAAAAATTCACAAATTGAAATTTTTTGTACCCCAATGTTATAAAACTGAGGGTAAAACCACCTGAATAATTCGCATGGAAAAGGAACCTTTGTGGGCAAAATTTTTATTGATAAGTTTATTTAAGATTATAGTTACTTTTGAACAGTAGAAATTTTTAAATTTGAATTCGTCCCGATCCGGCAAAATGAGTTTATCAGAAAAATATGATGTCGTCATTATCGGAGGTGGTATAATTGGAACTTCAATCGCGATGCACCTCCTTCGAAAAAAAAATTTGTCATTGCTTCTCATCGAAAGCGAAGACCACCTTGCTGCGCATCAAACAGGTAACAATAGCGGAGTAATCCACTCAGGTTTGTACTACAAACCACAATCGCTGAAGGCAATTAATTGTGCAAAGGGACGGGAACAGTTGTATGCATTTTGTGAGAAACATACAATCCCTTATGATAAATGCGGAAAAATAGTTATAGCTACATCCGCGGATGAAATACCTAAACTGAATGAACTGGAAAACAGGGGACTTGCCAATGGCCTTAAAGGTATAAAGCGGCTGAAGCCCGGGGTAATAAAAGAGTTTGAACCGTATGCCGCAGGAATTGATGGATTATTTGTTCCGCAAACCGGAATAGTTGACTATGTAAAAGTTACAGAAACGTATGCCCGCATAGCGGAAGAGTGCGGTGCAGAAATCATTAAAAACTGTAAGTTTATCACTCTTGCAGATAAACGGGAAATGATAGTTCATACCAACAGGGGTGAATTTA
>JACPGF010000284.1 GCA_016182615.1 Ignavibacteriales bacterium | reverse complement strand
GCGGTGCCAAGGGGCAGATACTTAACCACGTATGCCAGCATGCCCATACTGAGCGCCATGCCAATAATAGTTGTTACCGACCAGAACAGGTTAGTAAATCCTTGCGAGAGCTTTAATCCGATAGCCCATAATACTTCAAATATTCCGGCTAACACTAAAATAAACCAATAAACCATATTGTTATGAATTTTCTTAAGTAATTAAACATTTTGAAATCTATATAATAACGATTAAGTAAAAATAGTATTGTTGACAGGATATTCGAAGGAAAATATCTAAAAAGAAGCGGCAAGGTAATAAGTCCAAAGCAAAGATGGAGTAATATTAAGAAAAGGTTTGGGACTTAAAAGCAGATACTTTCGGCGATGAAAAATAAATTTTAAAATACCTTACATAACTATGTACATAGTTATATATTTGTTCTATGAAAAATGATTATGTTGCAAATTGGCAAGCGCAGGTAAAGAAAGGGATTCTTTCTTTTATTGTCCTGAAAATACTTTCTAAAAAAGAATTCTACGGATATGAATTGATTGCCGCGGTAAAGGAACTCTCGCGATACGATATTGCAGAAGGGACACTCTATCCACTGCTTGACCGGTTAAAGCAGGAATGCCTTGTTACCTCTCAGTGGATCGAACAGCCAACCGGGCTTCCGAGAAAGTATTATTATATAACTGCTTCAGGCAGGGATACTCTTGAGCAGATGGAAGCTCATTGGGCTTCGATTACAACAAATATTAACAGAATTTCCGGAAAGAGTTAGTATGCTATTGCAAACAACAGAAGCGCAGAAGGTTTATGAAAGATACATTAACCGGCTTAAACGCTCGGTTTCTTCACTCCCTGATGAGATGCAGCAGGATATCCGGAATGAAATTTCGAATCATATATTCGATAGTATGGAGTCGTCGAAAAAAGATACGGAGCTTGATCGTTTGCTTGATGCAATTGACCGCTTGGGCGATCCCGAAGTGTTTCTAAAACCGATGATTGCAGATTATCAGGTGGAATACGCAACGGCAACTTTTAAGCCATTGGATGTTTTTAGGGCGATTATTGAAAACTTGGGGGCAGGTTTTGCAAGAAGCCTGAAGTTTTCGGTATTTGGAATACTATACTTAACCCTTTTTACTTTTGCAATTTTATTCGTTTGTAAAATATTTCTCCCGCACAACACGGGATTATTTTATAGCGAAAACGGTTTTCAGGCGTTCGGGATAATTGCCGGAACAAAGGGTGCAAATGAAGTGCTGGGATATTGGCTTATGCCAATAGCAATGGCAGGCTGCGTTTTAGATTATCTGCTAATAACACTAATAATGAAGATTACCGCCAAGAGGCGGCGATAAATTTTTTTACTAATATACATAGTATAGCTATATAATAAGTATAACAACTTAATGGAGTAATTTATGTTCAGAATTAAAACAGTTGCCTGTGCAGCGTATTTGTTTCTTTCTCTTTCGCTTAATATCAATGGTGGACAGATGCCGTTAGAAGCAATTAATGCCGGCTCTGCCGGGGATATTCAACAACAGGGTAAAGTAATCCCTCAAGGCAATATCCAGGTAGTAATTATTAAGACAAATGGAAATTGTAAAATTAATAATTATGCTTCAGGCGACATTGATATAAGTGCAACTTTGACCTCGAGTGGTTCAGTATGGGGCTGGAAGACAAATAACACCCCGCCACTCAGGATTATTGCCGAAAAACATGGTGATACATTATATGTATCTACAACGCCGTTTAATCTTGTGTACACATTCGGAATCAGCACCTATGTTGAGACCATGCAGATGGATATCAGCCTTCCTGCAACAGTTAAAACAGTACTTATACATTGTAAAAATGAACTAGTGCTCGATCTTAGAAAAACTGCTATTGCCGGAATATCATTTAAAGCGCACGAAGAACTGAAGATTGAAGGTGCAATTAATAAATATTCGGACAGTAAAAATTTTGAATTTGAATATGCAGGCACGGGACTGCAAAATTTTGTGTTACAAGCTGGGAAAATTCACGCGAAAATGCAGTAGCCCGCTTTGAATCTTTTGTTCGAAATGGTAAATTATATGTTATGTTCAACCGTTGTCTAGTGAAGCCGGATTAACTTGCCGGAAATGAAAGAAAAAAACATGCAAAAAAAAATTTTATTGGTCTCCATGCTCATCTGCATTATTATCGGCAAAACAGCGGCACAGCAGTTTTCTATTTCCGGTATGGCACTCGATAAACAAAGCGGCGAACCATTGCAATTTGCAACGATACGGGTATTAAAGTTAAACAAGGGCACCACAACAAATGCATTCGGTGATTACACCATAAAACTCGGTCGTGGTAATTATACTTTAGTCGCCTCTTTTATGGGATATGTTTCCGATACGATGCAAGTGGCAATAACCGAAAAAAAGTCAAATGTTATTTTCAGGTTACAGCAAGCCGATGTGCATCTGCCGCCCGTAACGGTTTTTCCCGGTGAAAATCCCGCGGTGCCGATAATCAGGCAGGCAATTAAACGGAAAAAACAGCGCGCAGAGCTTCTGAAAACATTCGAGTACACCGCCTATACAAAAGTGCGGGTGAAGACAACGGAAAAACTGCTTAAGACCGATGGCAATGAAATCACTTTATTGTACTCTGGACCCGATACTTCGGCTATGAAACTCGGCGCCATTTTCGAAAATCAGAGTCAGGGTTTTAGAAAAGGAAAACTGAGTAAAGAAATTATTGTTGCGCGGAAACAAACCGCTAATCTCCCATCGTATGTTAACACGATAACCGGCGGAAGAATTATGCAGGATTTTAACTCTGAAACGGTGCAATTTCTTAACCGCAGCCTTACCGGACCGCTCGCGGAAAACGGTTTGGAGTATTATTATTACCGCATATTGGATTCTTTAGCGATTGATAGCAGACCGGTCTATAAGCTGCTTATTACCCCGGATGATTCCTTGGACCCCGGTTTTACCGGTGACCTGTACATTGCCGCGGACAATTTTGATTTGCTGAAAGTTGTTTTAAGCATAAATAAAGCCGCGGATAAAATGGGAATTACTGACAGTGTGCATATATTCCAGCAATATGCTGCGTATGGTGATGAAGAACTTATGATGCCTGTTGATTACCGGATGGATGTGAAAGTAAACTTTATGAATATTATAAAGGTTGGTTTTGATGTCAATACGGTGCTCTCCGAATACCAAATCAATCAACCAATCAGCGACGGTTTTTTTGATATGGCGGCAATTACCGTCCGTACGGATGCCGATAAAAAGGACTCACTTTATTGGGGAAACATGCAGGTGATACCTTCGACAACCGAAGAGCTAATAGCCTACAAGGAACTTGACAGCGCGGAGAATACACCCAAAACATTTTGGCAGAGAAATTCCTGGATAAGTGATACATGGAATATCGGGAAGCATCATGATATTTCAGCACCGCTCGGCATGTATAATTTTAACCGTGTTGAAGGACATACGCTTGGTTTTTCGGTTTTCGCGAACGATTTGCTGGAGAAGCGCTTGAAATATAACACGGGATGGAGCTATGGTTTCAGTGACCGGAAATGGAAAGGGGAGCTTGAAGGTGAATATAAATTTGGCGAATACCGTACTGCATACGTGCAGGCAAAGGTGTTCAAGAAAACACCATTTGTTATGGATGATGCAAACTATTTTGGTAACTGGATTAACGGATTACTGACGCTCTGTTCAAAAAGTGAATCCAATCACTATTATTATTCCAATGGTTTTTCTTTTAAGGTTGGGTCTGAGGTTCTTCCTGTGCTCAGTTTATCAGCAGGGTTCAACAATCACACGGATAAATCCGCGGTTAAAAATACTGATTTTTCTTTTATCCGCAAGAATGACAAATACAAAACAAACGAGCGGATAAATGATTTACACCTGAACGAGATCTCATTCGGCTTTCAATTTGATTTTAGAGATTACATGGAAGACGGACTGCAACGCAGGCGTATGGGTTCAGGCAAAGGATATATTCTTATATCGGGCGAATATCTAATCTCTGATAAAACAATCGGCAGTGAAAAAGACTTTAACATATCCCGTTTGAAAATAAATGGCAGAATACCCGGATTTAAGGAAACCTCTTTAAGTTATGTGCTGGAAGGCGTGTATGCAAACAAAGGACTCCCCTGGCAGAAAATGATTCCAATGCAGGGAGGCGGCGACGGCTTTATTACCGATCAGAGTTTCAGGACATTTTGGGTAAACGAGTTTTTTGGCGACCGTACGGCTGAGCTGCATTTGAACTACAATTTTAGCGATACCTGGCTGCGTGCGACCGATATATCATTCCTTAAACAGGCTGGTTTAGGATTAACCACGTTTTTCAGTGCGGCATTGTTAAGCACATCCAATGCAACAAAACAATTCAGCAGCAGATATTCCAAAGAGCTGCTTCATCCGCTCTACGAGGCAGGATTTGGCTTAAGTTATCCTAAGTTTCCGATGTCCATTGAATTTGCATGGCGGCTTAATTACCGCGAAGGCAACCGGTTTAAGATTGGTGTTAACGCGGTTATGAGATAGGGGGGAGTGTTTTGAGCAATGTTTGTTTTTAGATATTTGGTTTATTCTCGGCACCGATTCTCCCGTTTCGCCGAAGTGACGAGCCATCACTTCATTGAAAATCTGTGGTTAGGACATATCCATCGATTTCTATTTGCAATAGATACCACCGGTTTTGGATTGGAAACATCATTTTAACTGCTAAGCACTTTCAAAAAACCTGCGGGCAATTCTTTTGTTAAGCTGCATGAGAAGTATTTTCTCATTTATCACGAAAATTCTGATAATCCTGTGAATTCCATCTAACTCGCTGTAAGTTCTGATAAGAGGCATTTAAAACTGTCAAAAATTCAAACTATTTTAACCTTTCGCAGTCGAAGTTAGCTTTTTGTTGTTACTTCTGCATGCGATGTATTGGAACCATGGTTCAGACAGTTATTCATGGTTGTATAAAGCAACAACAAGAACAGCATTTTTCTCGCCCCGGAGAGGTGACCTGTTTGTAGAAATGACAATTCCCTAAAAAACCTGCACTCCAGCAGGTGCATCCCTATGGGACGCCAAAATGTTCGTTTTGTTGGTTCTACAAACAGGTCACCCTTACAGGGCGAAAAAAAAGTTTAGTTAACGAAAATTATGCATTTCCCATCCAACTTGCTGTGAGTTCTTATAAAAAAGGCATTTAAAGCTGTCAAAAACTCAAATGATTTTAGTCTTTCACAGCCGAAATTAGCTTTTGGTTGCTACTTCCTCATGCGATGTATTGGAACCGTGGTTCAGACAATATGCAGATTGCCGCAAAATTCTCTTTCTGCGGGAGTGCCAATTGTTATTTTCAATTCTTTCGGGTGTTTTTCCGGTTTTACTTCCCAAAACAGGGCTATTTTGATTAACATATTGTTTTTTAAGTAAAAAGAGTGCACATCTCTTGATTTTTTTAGTTGATTACCCCCCCCTGAAAACCGTATATTTGTAGTTTGAGTTTAAAAAATTCCGGATTGGCAGTTATAGTGAAATTTATACGATTTTTATTGTTCATTCTGATTATTACCACAACAATAATTCCACAGATACGATTTAAGCATTACCCCGGTTACAGTGTTTCTCAGGCGCAGATAAAAGAGTTAGAAGGTTCGCAATTACGGGAAACTATGCTTTTGAACGGGAAGTGGCAGGTTTATTCTGAAAAGGATAAAGAGCGCAACAAGTCCTCGGTTATGGTTCCTTCGGTGTACGACGGGCAGGACGAGCTGGTTTTTGAAAAAAAATTCACCCTTTCTAAAGAGTTGCTCGACAGGAAACTGTTTCAACTGAATTTTCTTGGCGTTAATTACTCGGCAGATATTTCTGTAAATAATTCTGTTATTTTCAGGCATACCGGCGGCGCATTTCCGTTTTCCATCATGCTGCCGAAAGATTTGCTGAAACCAGGTGCCGATGCAAACGCGCTGCGGATTCATATCATTCCCCGGGGCGATGAACGCAATACAATTCCCTTGTCACATGGGTACTTATTCCCAAGTGAATTCGCGGGTATTTTCCGTGACGTTTATATTACAATGCTTCCAAATGTTGCAGTACAACGTTATACGGTTACAACAGAAGCTGCAATGCCGGGCAGGGCAAAACTGCATGTAGAGGCAAACATACTTAACCGGTCTTTCTCCTCGCTCGATTCAGCAGTAAGCACGGGTTATGAACTGCGGGTAAGTGCAATTCCATTTAATAGCAATGCCAGCGAAGTAGTATCAACATTGTCTTTTGATGTGAGAAAAGGCAAGGAAAAGGACATTCAATTAAACATGGAAATAGCATCCCCATCACTATGGACTCCTGATGCACCATCGTTGTACAAAATAAAGCTTGAAATACTGCACAACGGAACTATTATAGATGACGTGTACAAAAACACGGCGGTCTATCAACTGAAAGGCACTCCTGGCGGTTTGTCGTTAAACAACCAGCCATTTGCACTAAGGGGAGTAACTTACGTTCCTGCATTTGAAAGTTACGGGGTGATGATGACCTACGAACAAATGCGTCAGGATATGCTGCTTATAAAAGAAACGGGTTTTAATACTGTGCGGTTTACCAAAGCAGTACCACACCCGTACATGCTGCAATTGTGCGCTCAATACGGGCTTATCGCGTTTATTGATATGCCTATTGAACATGTACCGGCATCACTGCTTTCCGATAATCTTTTCTTTAATAATGCAAAAAACTTTTATAACCAGTGTGTTTCCGCTTATGGTAATGAGTCGGCAGTCGCTGCAATTGGGCTCGGTTCCGGTTTTTCGGGCGTGGATGAGGGTGATATCTTTTTTATAACGCAGATGTCTGAGATAATTCATCAGCGGAGCAAAAAAATGACATACGAAGGTTTTCTGCCGCAAACAATTACTACAGAGGTTCCGGGAGTTGACTTGTACGGTGTTGAAACGATAGGTGTGGAGATAACAGACCTTGTAACAGTATATGCAAGGATGGAAGCCAAAGTTGGCAGGGGAAAAACTTTTCTTATGGGTGCCGGTTATTGGGCAAACGAGGAAAGCTCAAACGGTTATGCAAACCCGAATACATTTGAAGCACAGGCAAAGTTTTTTAATGATATTTTAGATTATGCTGATGAGAAGCAAATGCCCGCGGTATTCCTGCATACCATGTTCGATTACCGCACGGACTATACGTCGATGGTGGGCAAGTATAATGATAAAAATTTATTACTCTTAGGAATTGCATCAGAGGAGCGGGGTACTGACAGGACGGCATATAAACTGGTGTATGCAGCGCTGCATAACCTGCAAAAAATTACCGTACCTATTGGTGTTAAAAAAGATAAGTCGCCATTCGTGTTTATTTTATTCGGGCTTGGACTGGCGCTTTTAATCGGTGTGCTGATTAACTCGGGCAGAAAATTCAGAGAAGATGCAGTACGTGCCCTTGTGCGGCCATATAACTTTTTTGCAGATGTCCGTGACCTCCGGATATTTTCAGCGGTGCAATCACTGGTGCTCGGTGCGTTAGTGTCCTCCGTGCTTGCGTTATTAACCGAAAGTTACATATATTTTTTCAGGCAAAATGAAACCGTCGAGAAATTGGCTCTTGCCACAACAAGCGATACCTTAATGGGGCTATTAAGCTTTTTGGCATGGAACCCAACCCCCGCGTTATTAATATTAACCTGTGTTTTCTTTATTATGCTTGCCATTATAGCGGGGCTTATACGTGTAGCAGCTACCGGTGTAATTAACAAAGTGTATTACAGCAGTTCATTTTATGTTGTGGTATGGGCTTTTATTCCCGTACTTCTTTTAACCCCTTTCGGGATAGTGTTATACCGTATCTTAGTGCCACAAACTGCGAATGCATATATATACGGAGCTTCAATTCTTTTTACGGCATGGATTGCCATGCGGGTGTTAAAGGGTGCGTACGTCATTTATGACACGACTGCTGCCCGTGTCTATATTTTCGGGTTTGCGATTATTTTACTTTTCCTTGGTACTATTAGTGCATACTTGCAGTATTATTACATGGCCTTGGATTTTGTATTTCATGCATTTCGCGAATTTAGATTAGGATTATAATTTGTATCTATCACGCTTAGAAATACTCGGGTTTAAGTCGTTCGCGCAAAAAACACTGGTGAATTTTACTCACGGGATGACCGGCATTGTCGGGCCAAACGGTTGTGGTAAAACGAACATTGTTGATGCAATCAGGTGGTGTTTAGGTGAACAAAAGAGCAGTACGCTCCGTTCCGATAAAATGGAAAACGTGATATTTAACGGTACTGCCAATAAAAAACCACTGGGCATGGCCGAGGTGTCTCTGACTATTCAAAACGACAAAGGAATTCTGCCAAGTGAGTATTCCGAGGTAGTTATTACCCGGCGAATATTCAGGTCGGGAGAGAGCGAATATCTCCTTAATAAAAATATCTGCCGTTTAAAAGATATTACTAATATGTTCATGGATACCGGTATGGGTGCCAACGCGTACTCGGTAATTGAATTGAAAATGGTCGAGTCGATATTGAGCAATAAAGCTGAAGACCGCCGTACGATGTTCGAGGAAGCTGCCGGAGTTAATAAATATAAACTTCGCCGCCGCTTAACCCTTAAGAAACTTGATGAAGTAAAAGCCGACCTTAACCGTGTAAACGACATTGTATCAGAGGTTGAGAAGAAAGTAAACTCCCTGGAGCGGCAGGCAAAGAAAGCCGAAAAATACAACAAGCTTACCATTACCTTAAAAGAATTGGAACTCGATTTATCGGAGCGTGAATTAGCACAACTGCATATAACAAGAAAAGTCCAGAAAGAAATTAAAGAAGACCGTTTCAGCCGCAGGCTGTCATTTGAATCGGATATAGCAAGGCTTGAAGACGGGCTGCAGGAAACAAAGGCACAGTTAAACGAGGTTGAGCGCGAGCTGAGCCTGAAACGGGGTGCCATTACTCATAAAACCGAAGAAGTTCATAAAACTGAGCAGTCCATTTCGGTTGCAAAAGAGCGGCAAAAGTCGCTTGAAAAAAATATCACTCAATATGAAAGAGATATTGAAGAATACAGCCGGCAATCTGAATCACTCAGCGAACAAATTGAAGACTACCGTTTTGAGATTGACGAGAGGACACGCAGCTCACAAAAATTGACAGAAGAGCGTGCCCTGCTTTCCACCGATATTGATGCGAAGAAGCTGCGTGTTGAGGAAAAACGCGAAGCATTAAAAGCACAGAATAACTCGGTTATTACCATACACCGTGAACTTGCAAACCGGGAAAATGCATACACCAACCTGCAGGGCACTCTTAAACGGTTACAAGCCAATGCTGAAAAACTGAATGTAAAGATACAGTCACAAACGGGTAATATTGCCAAAACCGTTTCATACATCGAAGAATTGACACAGGAAAAGACCGAGACCGAAAACCGGTTGAAAGATGCTGAATCTGAATATCATCAGAAACAGGAAGAGAAACAGCAATACGAGGCACAATACGCGCAGCTGCGGGAAACTGAACTGGAAGAACGCCGCATATTGAACGGTGTAAAAGATAAAATTGCCTTTTTACAACAAGTAATTGATAATCTTGAAGGTTTTTCAAAGGGTGCAAAAGCACTGCTTGAAGACGGCTCATGGCACCGGGGTGAAAAGAATTTGCTGGCTAATATCGGAAATGCGGAAGACCAATTCCGCTTTGCTATTGAAGCCTCGATGAAAAGCAATCTGAACAGTATTATTGTTGATACGATGGCGGATATCCAATCGGGCATTCAGTACCTTGAACAAAATGATTTTGGTAAAGCTGCTTTTTATTTAAACCGCTCGCAGACAGTTAAAAAACAGACACTCTTACAAAAATTATCAAACTATTTTGAGCAGCGTAAGCGTAAAAAACTTGCACTTGAAGAAGGTTTTTTAGGATGGGCTGACGCATTGGTTGCAAGTGAAGAAAAATGGAAACCGTTTTTCTCCGTTTTACTG
>JACPGF010000266.1 GCA_016182615.1 Ignavibacteriales bacterium | reverse complement strand
TCCGTCTGAGTTTGGCGAGATAAGCCCCGCAGCCAAGTAAATTGCCAAAATCTTCAGCAAGCACTCTAATATAGGTACCTTTTGTACATTGCACCCTAAAATGGATATAAGGCAGCTCAATATGAGTAATCTCGAAATCCGAAATTGTGATAGTTCTTGCTTTCCTCTCGATCGTTTTTCCTTTTCGGGCAAGCGTGTAAAGTTTTTTTCCTTCAAAACTGCACGCGGAGTACATTGGAGGCACTTGCTCGATGGTTCCGGTAAATTGTTTAGCAGCAGCGATAATTTCCGGCTCGGAAATATGTGCAAAAGGCCGCTCTTCAATTACCTGAGTTTCGGTATCCATAGATGGGGTTCTTTGGCCTAACCGGAATATTCCGGTGTATTCCTTATCAAGTCCTTGAAAATTATCAATAACTTTCGTTTTTTTGTTTGAACAAACAATAAGCAGCCCGGTAGCCTTCGGATCAAGTGTGCCCGCGTGACCGGCTTTTTTGACACCAAGGCGTTTGCGAATTTCGTGTATCACCTTAAATGAGCTCCAACCGAGTGGTTTATCAAATAGAATAACGCCTCCCTCAGTATCAAGTAATGCGGTCAGATCAGGATTCGTTTTGCTTATCGTGCTCATTTATCTTTTTAAATATTGCGTCTATTTTTTCTACATAGTCAAGCGATTCATCCAAAAAGAATTTCAACTCAGGCACATACCTTAAGGTAATCCGGGAGGCTAGTTCCTTCCTGATTGAGCCGGATGCATCGGTAATCCGCTCAAGTGTTACAGCCCGCTTTTCTTTTTGCAGTACGGAAATATAAACTTTTGCAATTTTCAGATCCGGTGAACACTTTACACCGGTAATGGTTGTAAAGCCAATTTCCGGATCATGAATATGAAAAAGTAAAATATTACTTATTTCTTCCTTTATAAAACTCTCGACCTTAGCTATTCTGTGAGACATTTAGTACCTGATTCCCACTCTCATTAATGAAGCTTCTTTTTGGTTTCAACCACTTTGTAGGCTTCAATAATATCGCCGACTTTCAAGTCGTTATAATTATGAATTGAAAGGCCGCATTCGAACCTTGCATCAACTTCACGGACATCATCCTTGAAGCGCTTAAGAGAATCAAGTTCTCCGCTAAACAATACAATGCCATCACGGATAAGCCTGATTTTATTGTTGCGCATGATTTTACCTTCGAGCACAAAGCACCCTGCAACAGTACCAACTTTCGGTACTTTAAATGTTTCACGCACTTCAACACTTGATGTAACTTCTTCGGAAATAATCGGTGAAAGTAAACCTTCCAATGCAGATTTTACTTCATTGATAGCATCATAAATAATATTATAAATACGAATGTCAACCTGATTCGTTTCAGCTAACCTGCGTGCATTAACGTTTGGACGCACATGGAAGCCAATAATAATGGCATTCGAAGCATCAGCCAGAATAACATCACTTTCGGTTATTGCACCAACTCCACGGTGAATAACACGCACAATTACTTCTTCGTTCGAAAGTTTCATGAATGAATCCGCGAGTGCCTCAACGGAACCATCCACATCACCTTTAACAATAATTGGCAATTCTTTTACGCCGCCAATACTAATCTGCCGTGAAATTTCATCAAGAGTAATATGTTTAACTTGTTTCTGATCCTGTTCACGTTTCAGCATTTGCCGTTTTTGCGCTATTGCTCTCGCTTCACGCTCAGATTTGACCACAACAAACACATCACCCGCTTGTGGAGCCCCTTCAAGACCTAATACTTGCACAGGTGTTGAAGGCTCTGCACTTTCAACCTTCTGGCCGCGTTCGTTGAACATTGCACGGACACGTCCGAGATAAATACCTGCAATAAAGGCATCACCAACACGTAATGTACCTTTTTGCACTAAAATCGTCGCAGTTATTCCCCTGCCTTTATCAATCTCAGATTCAACGATAACACCACGGGCTTCGCGGTTTGGATTTGCTTTCAGGTCAAGTACATCTGCTTCGAGCAGAATTTTTTCCAGCAAAAGGTCAACATTTTTACCGGTTTTTGCAGAAATTTCAACACACTGGTATTTACCGCCCCATTCTTCAACAAGTACACCGCGGTCTGCAAGCTGCTGCCTGATTTTTTCAGGATTTGCTTCCGGCCTGTCCATTTTGTTCATAGCAACAACCATTGGCACATTTGCCGCTTTTGCATGATTAATTGCTTCAATCGTCTGTGGCATTACTGCATCATCTGCAGAAACAACAAGGATAACAATATCGGTAACTTGCGCACCACGTGCGCGCATTGCCGTAAAAGCCTCGTGACCGGGTGTGTCAAGGAATGCTATTTTTCTTCCACTCGGCAGTATAACTTTATAAGCACCAATATGCTGCGTAATTTTTCCTGCTTCACCTGCAACTACATTACTTTGACGAATATAGTCAAGCAAAGATGTTTTACCGTGATCAACGTGTCCCATGATAGTAACAACGGGTGACCGTGTTTCCAATGTGGCCGGATCATCAGGTGAATCTTCCAAAGCATCAGAAGAATATTCTTTTGCAATCTCGATTTCAAAACCGAATTCATCGGCTACAAGAGTAATATCTTCGATAGCGAGGCGCTGATTAATTGATACCATGAGTCCCATTGATATACATTTGCTGATGACATCACCAACAGAAACACCCATGAGGTTAGCTAATTCGTTAACTGCTATAAACTCTGTAACAACAATTTTATTGTCATCACCTCTTTTAATTTCTTCACGCCGTTCTTCTAGCTCGATGCGTTCTTTTTTCTTCCGCTTCCTGTTTTTAGCGCGGGTTGCAACTGCTCCGGAATCTTCCATTCCTTCCATAGTTGCTTTAATATTCTTATCAACTTCCACCTCATCATCGTCAACCTTTTTAGGTTTTATTTTTTTTTTAATTTTTAACTGATCATCAGGTGTTACTGTTTCAGGTTTCTTTTTGTTCTTTGTTTTTTTACGTTTTTTCTTTTTATCAGCATCTGCCTGGGTTCCGGTAGTTACTCCTGATTGAACAGCCGGTTTAGGCCTGTTGTCATCGCTGACCGGAATATCTCTTTTCGGGTGCATTGTTTTAGGTTCGGGCATGCGGCCGACAATTTTCAATCCCTGCAATTTCGCTTTATCCAAAGGAGTTTCAGCCATAATGCGCGGCTTTTCAGTCCTTGCTGGTCTTTGATCAGTTCTGTTAGGAGTAGCAGCCGGACGTGGTTGCCTGTTTTCGGGGAAACTACCCGGACGATCCTGCCGTGGCTGCTGATTGTTTAATCCTTGATTTTGCTGGTTCTGACCCTGATGTTGTGGTCTTTGACCCTGCTGATGTGGCTTTTGGCCTTGATATGGCGGCCTTTGTCCCTGCTGTTGCGAGCCTTGTCCTTGCTTTTGCTGGCCTTGCCCCTGATTTTGCTGACT
>JACPGF010000265.1:12327-18383 GCA_016182615.1 Ignavibacteriales bacterium | reverse complement strand
TTTTGGTATTATCTTTTCATAGTTTTCTAATGCTCCGCATTATTAACATACGGGAGCACCTTTAAATTCCCAAAATGAGACACTTTTTAAACTTTTTTTTCTCCTCCTTATGCTCCGATTCCTTAAGTTGACACCATTGCCTATACAGGGATGGTATTTTTAGTATAGCTGAAACAACATAAAAAAAATTTGTGTATGGTAAATATTGCCGGAATACAAGTGTTAGTAAATCAACAGTGATCAATAGAATAAATAAATAAAAATATTTAGATTTCCTGTGAATTACAGGAAGTAATACGCCAACAAGTGCGTTAAAAATTAATAACGAAAAGTGAAATAAGCTAATGCCCTGCATTACTTATTCCCTGCAGTAGGGTGGGCATGGATACCCCTCTTCCAGAATTAATTCTTTGTACTGCAGTGAAAAAACATTCTTCCTTTTTTGGAAGAGCACGACACCACTATCCACTTTATCAAGGAGCTGCTTAACTTTTTCTGTCGAGTAAACGTGGAATATATTATCGACACCAATCAAAGTATTATCAATAAGCATTGGATTTCTACTACCGGACAACGCAACAGCATGACCTTGTATTATCCCAAACATCATATAAGTGCCACTGATATTTGCCAGCGAATCAATAAGGGCTACATCAACAGCAACGGAGCTGTCAACTGCACCAAAACTCGCAAAGGCAGTCTGTACATCGAAAATCTTTCCTGTAGAATCCGGCGGGGTCTGAGCAAATAAACTGCCGCTTAACAAAAGGATATAACAAAACAATCCGAAATATTTTTTTCCCAGTATCATAGATGCCTCGTACTCAATTTGAATGATTGATAAATATTTTCCAAAATACAATGTAAAATAGAAAAAAAATACTGAGGGGTGCAATGAAAAGTTTAATCTGGGCTCTGTTTTTATGGATATATCATCAAATGAGTAAGTAATTCAGAAAAAATTTATTAATAGTTGTGCCCCGCAAGCAATAAGCCGGGTTGTAAAATATTTCTGTTATGTTTCAGAGAGGATTGCTCCCTTGCATTGTTGAAACTGTTGAACGCTTGAGCTAAAGGATGCAGATTGACCAACCCCAACATCTCATTCCGGAATGTAACAGCAAAAAAAATAGAAGTCATGTCGAAAACTGTTGGGTGTTAGTGTGTTATACAAAGTCGGTTTTTCGCAAAGACATCAGCACAGGGTTGTTCATCGTGAGTTTTCAGCGCTGTATCCATTTAGCATTATTGCAACAGTAAAATGAACCGGAAGAGATATGTTAGTTCCCCTGATTTTTTTGCTGGAGTTTTTTGGAGCCAGTAAATTTGAACTTCCCGCAACAGCTTCCAAATTTATGGCATCTGATCTGAGTTCCGGCAGGAACTCGAAGATTTTCAATTTGGAAATATTTTTCGGGGAGAATGCATCTCAATATCTCCACCATTTTTTCAGGTGAACCGATGCGCTGCTATCCTTCATACACTATTCATTATTAATTATTCATTATTCATTAAATACCATATTTTTGTGTAATGAAATTTGAAAAATTAACGTACGTATTAATAAGCGCTGTTATCAGCCTCCTGTTCTTTTTCCTTATTTTCTGGTCCAACCGGGATATAAACAAGGAATGGTTGAACCGTTCACGTGCTAAGCGTATTGTTTATGTTGACAATATATCTCCTGCACACAGGAAAGTTATTGCTTTGTTTAACGAACGGTATAAAGATGAAATATATGTTGAGGCGATTAACCTTCCCTTTGAAAAATTCAGCACGAACGAGCGTAAAGAATTATTAGCCCGCTTTTTACGGACAAAGGCTGACCGCATTGATGTTTTTGCCGTTGACCATATTTGGATACCCCGTTTTGCAAAATACGCGGTACCGCTTTCATTATTCAAAACCAAACGGAAAACCAACACGATAATAGATGAAGCGCTGGCGACCTGCTTCGTGCACGACACGCTTGTTGCAATGCCGTTTTATATCGATATCGCGACAATGCATTATAACAAAGCAATGCTGCGGGCACTTCCGAATGGAAGAGAGATAGAAGCCAAACTAGCCGGTTCGGTTACCTGGGAAGATTTATTAAAGCTAAGTGAAAGCTTCAAGAACAAGAGCAATTTTTTTATTTTTCAGGCAGATGACTATGAAGGATTGTTATGCATCTTCACGGAAATGATGGAAGGGCTTGGCACCCCTTTATACAGTAAAGGTAAACTGCAAATAACCTCCAAAGCGGCTGAAACCGCCCTGACGTTTTTGCGGGATATGGTGCATACTTACAAAATTTCGCCGCTGCAGGTTGCACAAATGAAAGAGAATCCAAGCTACGAGTATTATTTTAAAAATAACGGTTTGTTCCTGCGCGGGTGGCCAAGCATGCCCGGCTATATCTTGGATGCGGCGATAGAGACCAATCAAATGCAAAATATGGCAATAGCCCCGCCGCCGCATTTTAAGGCAGGCAAACCAGCCGCGGTATTTGGCGGGTGGAATTTAATGGTATCCAATTATTCAAAGTATAAAACTGAATCATTCCGCTTTATCAGTTTTTTGCTTTCTGAAGAGGCGCAAAAAATTATGCTTGATGAAGGACAGGTTTTACCGGTTAACAAGCATTTGTATCAAGACAGCGCCATCGTGCACAAACATCCCCGCCTGCCGTTTTACCGGCAATTGTTTAAAATAGGAATTCACCGGCCTTTTTTGGATAACTATCCTTATGTATCCGATGTGCTGTCATACTATCTTAACAAGGCAATCAGAAATGAGCTGCCACCCCGTGAAGCACTGAAACTTGCCGAGGTACAGATTAACTCCGGTTCAATTTTGTTAAAGTAACAGGAATACTATGCAAAAAAGGAACGGCAAACCCGAAAAACGCGGCATTCACTTTAACTTCAGGCATCTGACCATACTTTTTATTGTCCTTATTATTTTTCAGGTTATCCTCACATTCCTTAATAAGCGGTCTATTACTGATTTTCTTAATTCGACACAGGAGTGGTACCGGCAGGACTCGGCTGAGCGTATTGCAAATTTAACCACCACAAATCTTGAACTGATTATTGAATCGATAAGTGCAGGCACAGCCGCCAACGAGTATCAGCGGGCAAGAGCGATACAGTCGTTCGATATTATCCTTAATCAGCAATACCTGCAGAATAATATCAGTGAGGTGTATATACTTGTCAGCAGGCAGGACTCAATATTTATTATTGAAGACGGCCGGGTGTTCTTTTACTATTTATTCCAGCCCGGATATGTTCCGCCGCCGCCTGCTGCAAAGCACAAGGAGGCGCTAACTCTTTACAAGCAATTATATACGCATTTGAACACCACCGATCAGATACAGACGGTTATAAACAGCAAGGAGGTTTTTCATACATTTGTGCCTTTCGGGTCACGTGGTGAAAAAATAGGCGCTGTTTATATGAAAAACACACCGGATTTTTCGCTGATTACCAATCAGATTATCTCGAGCTTTGATGAAACGGCCATTATCTATTTGTCGCTTATTCTTCTGGGGCTTGTTGCTATGTATTTTATTTCGGGTTACACGGTAAAAGAGCGTGACGAGGCACAGGAAACCCTGCTTGAGGAGCACGAGACGCACCTGAAAAAGCAGATAACCTACGAAAAGGAATTGTCGTTTACCAAGCGTATCTATCACACGCACCATAAAGCAGAAAAAATAATGGGCTTTATCAAAGAAGATTTGCGGCAGCTCTCGGCAGATAACTTTAACGAAATAAAATACCGCGTTACCAAATATTCCAACTTTATCTCGCGGGTTATTTATGATATGAAGTGGTTCGACCCTCCCGTGCAGACGATACGGAACCGGATATTTGCAACGAACCTGAATGAAGTAATAGAATTTATTGTCAATCATATTTTTAACAGGATATCTACCCATTCGCATCCGTTTACCATAGAACTGCATCTGGATAAAAACATGCCTATTGCACCGGTTAACGAGTTTGTCGTGTGGGAAATATTCGAGCCATTAATTCAAAATGCCATTGAACATAACATTGGTGAAAACCTCATTATTACGGTCTCAACAAAGTTTACGGAAGAAAGTAACGAGTCATTCATCTTTATCGCGGATAACGGCAAAGGCATTTCGCCGCATTTGCTTGAACCCGGTGAAGATGGGAACAAGCTTTTATTCCATGAACATGCCTCCACCAAAGAGCACGACATTGGAAATGTAGGGTATGGCTGTTATATTGCCTATGCTATTTCCAAAAGATGCGGGTGGGATTTAGACGTTAAAAATAACGATGGTCCCGGCTGTACATTTATTATCAGGATTAGAAATTAAACATTATGCAAACCGAAAGCGCTATTAACGTTCTCCTCATCGAGGATGAAGAGTTTGATGTCCGGCGTGTTAAAAACACCATAGAACCATTCAGGGACAGAATCAATTTAGAAAAAATCGTTTCAAATGGTAACGATGCCCTTGCAACCCTTGGTGCCGAAGCCGCGAATTTCCACGTTGTAATAATGGATTTCCAGATTGCAGGCGGGCTAATGGGCGAGGCGCTTATCTCTAAAATCCGGGAAAACGATTCGGCGATTCAAATAATTGTGATAACTAAAATGACGGTTAATATCACCGATTATCATTTTGCAAACAGGCTGCTTAAGGCAGGTGCTTTTTGGTATTGCACAAAATATCCCGGCGATATAGAGGATTATATCTATCAGCCGACCGATTTTATTTTGAGTATTTTTAACGCGTTTGAAAAATGCCGCTTGGAACGGGAGCGCATTTATTCAAATCAAAAATTTATTAAAACCGTCAGGGATATACTTAATCAAAAGAAACTGATAGGCGAGCATCCGTCCATTCTGAAGCTGCGCGAGGAAATCCGCAAGTACTCGCAGAGTAATGTTTCAATCTTTATCCGCGGCTCTTCCGGAACCGGAAAAGAACTGGTCGCGTTTAATTTACATTATAACAGTCCCCGCTGCCTTGAAAATTTTGTGCCGATAAACTGCGGCAGTTTACCGAACGACTTGATCGAGAGCGAACTGTTCGGTTATGAAAAGGGTGCCTTTACCGGAGCCGATAAGCGCAAGTCCGGATTGTTTGAAATAGCCAACAAGGGTACTATTTTTCTTGATGAGATTACCGAACTGCCGCTAACCGCGCAGGTAAAGTTGCTGCGTGTATTGCAGGAGGGCGAACTGGAAAAAATAGGGCGCACGGAAAAAATTAAAGTTGACGTGCGTGTTATTGCTGCCTCCAACCGCAATATCGAGGAGGAAGTACGGGCGAAACGTTTCCGCGAGGATTTGTATTACCGCCTGAACGTTGTGCCGCTTTACGTACCCAGCCTGAAGCAGCGTTTCGAGGACATTCCCATACTGCTCGATTATTTCATGAATAATATCGGCAGGGATATGGGCATCGAGAAGCCAAAAATAGAAAAGGAAGCCATGGAAGCTTTGCAGTTCCATCCGTGGCCCGGAAACGTGCGCGAATTGAAAAACGTTGCCCAGCGTTTCTTTTTCCTTGACGAACATGTTATTACTAAATCTATTGCCTTAAATTGTTTGGGCAGCTTTACTAACGAAAGCGATGACGGCACAACCGATAACGAGATACCGTTTACCAAAGGCGGCGAGATTGTACAGCTTCGTGAAGTTGAAAGGTCTTTCCGCGAAAAATATTTTACCTTTGTCCGCAACCATTCCGGTTCTGACACCGAGGCCGCCCGCAAAATGGGCCTTGCTCCGCCCAATTATTACCGCATGGCCAAGGAATTGGGATTGAAATAGTTTTAATTGGCCGCATTGTTGGCTGTTAAAATTGCGATTAAGTGAATTGCCCCCGGTTTCAAACCATGACCCCGTTTGAAGGCATTGGGTAAACCGGGGGAATCGTTTTTAGGCAATATTAACGCCGCTAAAACAATTCTCCTCCCATAGGGACAAGCTTTTCGCCAAAGCGATCCACCCTCCTTTCGAAAGGAGGGACTTCGGAAAAATACAGTCCAATTTCATAGTTTTACGAGTGATGCTTTGAGTGA
>JACPGF010000265.1:0-12279 GCA_016182615.1 Ignavibacteriales bacterium | reverse complement strand
TTTTATCCACCTCATGAGTTAGTTTACAGAACCGGGCTAAAATTCTGATAGTATATCCATTATAAAATCCTTTTCAGATTGCCCGCACTCCCCCATATATATCCAAAAAACTTGTATTCATAAGTCCTCTAAACCCGTACCCGTATATTGTTGTCGAAACGGTAGCATCTATCATTAAAGAGAGTTTATGAAATTACGCTTGTTTACCATTGTGTGTTTTGTTTCGGTTATCAGTTCCTTAATCCATTCACAGTCTTTATATTTTCCACCTGTTACTGGTGATACTTGGGAAACCACATCTCCCGGCCTATTACAATGGCAATTGCCATACATTGATACTTTATATAATTATCTTGAGGACAACAACACCAAGGCGTTTCTTGTTTTAAAAGACGGCAAAATTGTGTTGGAAAAATATTTTGGTACCTTTACAAAAGACAGCGCATGGTATTGGGCTTCCGCGGGAAAAACACTTACATCCTTTGCCGTGGGCATTGCACAGCAAGAAGGAAAACTTTCCATCCACGATACATCGGCCAAATATCTCGGACAGGGTTGGACATCCCTACCACCCGAAAAAGAACAGGCAATTACTATACGTCACCAGTTAACCATGACAACCGGATTGGATGATGTGAACGGCAATCCCGATTGTACCAGTCCCGGCTGCCTGTTATATAAAGCTGATGCGGGAACCCGCTGGACTTATCACAATGCACCATATACTTTGTTGGATTCGGTTATTATTAAAGCAAGCGGGCAAAACCTTAACTCGTTTATTTATCAAAGGCTGCATAACAAAACCGGGTTTAATGGCCTCTATTTCCGGGTTGACTATAACAATGTTTTTTTTAGTACGCCGCGCAATATGGCAAGGTTTGGATTGCTTTTGCTGAATAAAGGCAAATGGGTCGATGAGGTGATACTACAGGATACTGCATATTTCCGGCAAATGACACACCCTTCGCAAGCTATTAATAACTCCTATGGCTATTTAACATGGCTCAACGGGCAAAGTTCGTATATGATTCCGCAGGCACAGATTGTTTTTCCCGGGTATTTAGCCCCTGCTGCCCCTGCCGATATGTTTGCTGCACTCGGGAAAAACGGTCAGTTTATCAATGTCATTCCATCTCTTAATATGGTTTGGGTACGCATGGGGGATGCGCCGGATAACTCGCTGGTTCCGTTTTTACTAAATGACCGGATATGGCAAAAACTTAATCAGGTGATGGGTACAACTAAAGTGACTGATAAGGCCGCGGGTGGCGGCAGTATGCAGCCTGCCGGTGTTAGTCTTAGGGCAGCACCAAATCCGTTTAATCCCGCCTGTAATATCTCTTATACAATTGAAGGAGGTGCAGCCCAAGTTGAATTGGCAGTATATGATATTAACGGCAATAAATGCCGTACACTGCACTCCAGGGAGCAGTCCTCAGGCGAGCACAGCATTATTTGGAATGGCAAAGATGATAATGGGATGCAGCTTGCCTCAGGAGTTTACCTTTGCAGAGTGCAGGCAGGTGCAAAGCAAAGAACCCTTAAACTGATGCTTATGAAATAGCCGCGCCTTGCAGTTGCGGCAAACTACTCAATACCAAAATGCTTAAGAACCCGTAAAGCCCTGAGTGTATTCCATCTGCTGGCAGAACCGGCCTGCTCCATATCAAAGTAAGTTTTGCCCGGATGTTTAGCATGCAGCGGCCATTTGCCATCGGGTTTGCGCTTTTGCAGGAGAACTTCCACGGCATCCTGCATTCTTTCGTCATAGGCAGCGCCTGCTTCACGGAAGTAATCTAAAGCACGGAGTATATCATATTTCCAGCGCGGGGGGAAAGGCAGCATCAGCATTCTCTGGTTAATTATTGCTTCCGTGCGGTGCGATTTATACAACCGGTGCTCAAGGATGAACTCTCGCGATTCCCGTTCTGCTTGCAAAAGCTCGTTGAGCCGGTATTTGTAGCCGTTCCGTGCATATTCACGGATACCTTCGATAACTGATAGTGTTGAATGCAGTGAACTATGTGTAGCCCCTTTCCGGGTGGACTGGCAGTTAAAGCCGCCATCCGGCATTTGCACGTTAAGTAAATAATCCACCACCGAGGCAAGTCCGCTTTCATCAACAAGAAAATACGAGGCGTAGTTGAGGAACATGCCGCTTACACACACATCGCTTTTTTTAACGGTTTCCGAGACATCAATTCCTCCGTCACCTCCTTTTAACCCCTTCAAGAGCTGGTTGAGATATGCCGTAATGTCAGCGGTTCCGGGAGCAATTGCCATGTTTTTTAGCTCAAGCAAAACGTAGTGCGTTGAAGTCCATTTGGACTGATAAAAGCCTTTGCCCCAATGGCCGTCTGCCGCCCGGTACGAAAGCAGTTTTGCGCCCCAGCCTTCTTGAGCAATCCTTTCCTGCAAACCGGGATTTTGCTCGTTAAGCAAATCCCTCCGCGTCTGATATTGAATAGCAATATCGCCATCGAGTAACCATGTAAATAAAGGAGCCGTTATCATTGGATTTTCTGAAAATGATTACATAATTCCGTCGTGAAAAATCTTATTAACAAACTGTTAGGGTAACTACTCAGCTCATATCTGTAATAGTTTTCATCACCTAACCTCAGACTTTAGTCTGAGGAACCCCAGACCATCTAACCCATAGGCTTTCCCCAAAGGGGTGGATGCCAAGCCACTGGAATTAATTTGAAATTATAAAGTGAAATATAGTGGCTAAAGCCTGGTTTTTATTGGTTATTTAATCCCCAGACTAAAGTCTGAGGTTAGGGAATAAAAATTTCGCTTTACTACTTAAGTTGCCAATATTAGTTAAGCGCCTAAATCTGGCATTATTTTACAAAGGCTGAGGAGTTACCTGTTAGCCCTTGGTTAAAAAAACCACCCTGTTCACTAAACAAAAACAGGCAGCAGCGGAAATATCCGCCGCTGCCTGATACAGATGTAAAACTATTGTCTTAACAATTTATTTTTCATACAAAGTCCTAAGGATTTATTTTGAATTTTGTCCTCATTCTTCATTCTTAATTCTTAATTATTCATTGCCAAGGCACTATTTTGCCGCGGTGATAATACCGATAAAAGATTCAGCTTTAAGGCAGGCGCCGCCCACCAATGCGCCGTCGATATCCGGCTGCCCGAGCAATTCATTTGCATTATCAGGCTTAACACTGCCGCCGTATTGTATAACCACGTTTCCGGCAACCGTATTGCCGTACAGTTCGGTTAGCAAGCCGCGGATAAAGGCATGTACTTCCTGTGCTTGCGCGGGGGAAGCGGTTTTACCCGTGCCGATTGCCCATACCGGCTCATACGCCAGAATAACTTTGGCCATTTGTTCGGCAGTAATTTCCTTTAAGCCTTCAACAACCTGCCTGCGGATAACGTCAAAGGTAACGTTCGATTCACGCTCCTGCAGAGTTTCGCCAATACAGAAAATGGGATTCATACCCGCGCTGAGTGCTTTTTTAATTTTTTTGTTAATCAATTGATCCGTTTCGCCAAAAATGGTGCGGCGTTCGCTGTGGCCCAGGATAACATATTCGCATCCGACACTTTTCAACATCGGGGCGGCAATTTCTCCCGTGAAAGCGCCGCTTTCTTCAAAGTGCATATTCTGTGCACCAAGTTTAATAACCGAGCCCTTGATAACCGTGCGGACCGTGTCAAGTGCAGTGAACGGCGGGCAAACGATTACTTCACAATTAACAGAAAGGCTGCTTAATCCGTTTTTCAAGGCTGCTGATAAATCAACCGAAGCCTGAATATCATTGAACATTTTCCAATTACCGGCAATAACCTGCTTACGCATATTTCCTCGTGTATTTTAGTTGTAAATCCAAACTATAAAATAGTAAATTGCCGTAAAGTATTACCGGTTATGTTGGCCGGGGGTAGATTTTATTTTTAAGCTATTTGCCAAAATGTGCAGCATGGCTATTGGTAAGAAGGAATATACACATCCTTAACTTTATCCAGTTGTATTTTTATTCCTTCATCGGCCTGAAGGCCGACGCTGTATTTGAAAAAGCCCCATCAAATGGGGCTCAATTTGCATGGACTTGTAACTGCTTGATGCGGTTTTTGTTTTTGAGCGCCATTCATGGTGCTTTCTCTCTACCAGACCCGTTGTTCACGGCGGGGGAAGAAATTTACATAACCGCACCTTTTCCCAGTTTTCTTTTATTCCTTCATCGGCCTGAAGGCCGACGCTGTATTTGAAAAAGCCCCATCAAATGAGGTTCAATTTACATGGACTCGTAACTGCTTGCTGCGGCTTTTGCGGTATTTATTTTTGAGCGCCATTCATGGTGCTTTCTCTCTACCAGACCTGCCGTTCACGGCGGGGGAAGAAATTTACACAACCTCACCTTTTTCCAGTTGTCTTTTATTCCTTCATCGGCCTGAAAGCCGACGCTGGATATGAAAAAGCCCCATCAAATGGGGCTCAATTTGCATGGACTTTTAACTGCTTGATGCGGTTTCTATTTTTTAGTCCCAGTCATCAAGGAATTTCCGGTTTGAAGCGGGATAATCGTTTTTAAGGCAGCCAATTAAAAGTTAAACAAGCATCTCAATAGCGTAACCCGTGCTTTCTTCCATCCCCAACATAGCGTTAATAAGCTTGAAATGTACAAACCGCCTGAGCATTGTGGGTGAAATATCCGCGGTAAAAATTTTACCTTCCACCAACAGCTTTTCACGCATGATGCCTTGCAGCAGCGGCTTGGAAGGTGTTAACCATTTTTCACCATCAAAGAAAATAATGTTTGCGTAAGAGGCATCGGTAAGCAACCCGTTATGCACGATGATAATTTCATCCTCTGCCACTCCGTTCTTAAGAGCATCAAGCGCGCTCCTGTCGGCATATTTATGGGTATAATCTAAATTATTTGAAGCAACTATTTTGAAAGAGTTAATAACTTTTGGCTGATACGGCGCGTACTGTACTTCACGGATTACCGAATCATACAACACCCTGCATTTAATGGTGCCGTTGGCAACCGGTGCGGATTTTAGCAGTTTCTCTCTAAGGCAATACGGGGCATGGCCGGGGTATAGTGCGGCACCGCTGCGCTCCATGCGGGCGATATGCCGGTCAAGATTTCTAAACCCTTCCGGGGTATAGCAGATACTTTCAAGTAAAAGGGACATACACTTTATCAATCATTTCCTGGTATTCTTTGCGGGCATCACTTAAATAGGTTATGCCGCCGCCGCTTTTAAACACGTAGCCGTTTTCTTTTTTCTCGATGAAACGTATCATTACGCCGCTGTCGAGTTTGCCGTTTGCATAGCAGCCGAACACGCCCGTGTAGTAGCCGCGCTCGTATCCCTCGGCTTCGTTGATAATTTCAACCGTGCGTTTTTTCGGGGCGCCCGTTACACTGCCTGCAGGCAGCATTGCCATTAGCAGACTGCCGATTTTTTTCTGATAACCCGGCCGCAGATTACCTGCTATTTTTGAGCTTACCTGTAAAAGGCGCTTACCGCGCGATTCAATCTCTTCAACATACCTGAAACGTTCAACACGCACATCATCCGATATGATGTTTAAATCGTTACGCAGCAGGTCAACTATGGTGTTCTGTTCGGCTGTTTCTTTTTCGTCATTCAGGATAATCTGCGCAGCACCCGGTATGGCCGCATCGATGGTGCCCTTCATCGGGCATGTGCTTATAATGCCGTTTTCGATAGTAACAAAAGTTTCCGGAGAAAATACCGCGCAATGGTTTTGTATAAGTAATTTATAGGGCGCGCGGCTCTTATAAAACACTTCTTCAAGGGAGTAGTTCATCGCCACCGCGGTTTCTGCGGTCAGATTGGTAAGGTATGAATCACCCGCCTGCAGAGCCGTTTGTACAAGGTTAAACTTTGGCAGGTATTCCTCGAAAGTAATTGGTATTGCGGCAAATTCCAATGGCTTATCAATATGGTTTGTTCCGGGAATATTGCCAAAACCCTTTATTGCAAAAAGTATATCCTCTGTATTAACGGCATCAAGCGGAAGGATAATATTTTTCTGCATGCGGTAATCAACAATAAACAGGAATGGAATATTCTCTGCACCGAGTGCATCCATACGCTGCATTGCCTGTTGTTTAAAATACGTGTTGTACATGCCCGAATTATTTTGCTGTTACTGCATTAAATGGATTTGATAATTGCATTGTACCATAGAGAACCAGACTTTTATTAATAACATTGATGTTTATTTCTGTTGCAAATGAAATCATTATTATGCCCTTCAAGGGGCGTTGTTTCCTTTTATTCTTCCGGGTCTTAGCTGCCGCGTAGAGGCCTCTTTCAAGAGTAGCTGTGCATAAACAAAAAGTTTCTTTTTTTGCTCAGGCTCCATGAAAGTGGGGCTAAAGCCCATCCATGTTTTTATGCTCAGTCTCCCCCGGTAGAAACCAATGGTGTCAACTTAAGGGTTTTTCAATTGGGACTTTGCGGCTAAGTCCCTCCTTTTGAAACTGATCTTTACCCACACATAACTCCGGCAGAGAGTTATGGACCGCCAAATGAACAATTATAGGTATCCGGGTAGGAGTTCCATATTTGAGGCAAAGGCATTTCGGTAAATATTGAGTACATTCGAATTCCGGAATCTAACCGTTGTAAGCCTCGCCATATACATTCCGTACCGGGCATTCCATCGCTTTTGCGTCCCAAATGTCCGCCTAATTGTCCCAACATTCGAATTGCCTCATTTAATGTCGGTGGTTCCACAGGTGCTGTCCTTGAGTTGTTTGAAAGACACCATAAGGATTTCCACTCAATCTCCTCGAAAAAAACCGTACACGGATGTTCCGGAATTTCCCTGCCAAGCATGGTTAAATGGTATATACGCCAAGCAATCACCATATCAATTCCCAAGCAAGCCTGAAGACTTTCCGCTCTGCTCAATTGTCTATCCTCTATCAGGCAGCCGCACTTCAAGGTCCGATGATATACTTCTAATCCCCAGCGTCCATTATACCAACTAATCACTTTTGCTGCTTCCTCAAAGGTATGTACCTCTGTAGTCGTCAAAAGCATCCATTCTATTGCCAAATCCATATCTTCAGCTCCGGCTTCAAGGACGTATACTGCCCATACATTGTTCAAAGGTTGAAATTCGGAGTTTTTGGGTGGTTGCAACGTTATCTCTGAAAACCGTACTTCGACTTTTGCCTCTCTACCCGGCTTCTGTACTTTTCTCGGCACATGAATCTGTAGTTCTCCGGCAATTGTTTGCTCTTTCACATAGTCCCACAACAGCGGCTGTTCCTCTGTTTTTGCCTGCTCGTTATCCTGGCTTTCAACTCTTCGCTCCCGCCACCGGTTTACCCGCACTAATAATTTGGGACCGGATTGATGCTTCTGAGCCTCCATGAAAAGTTCATAAATGTCTGATTCCCAATCTCCAATACTGATTAATTGCGTTTGGGGGCAATGCTTCCGTATCTCGGCCAAACGCTGAAAACTTCTCAGCCATTTCATGCTTTCTTTTTCCTGAATCGGCAGGCTTTTCCGCCGGTCTTTCTTATGCCTGTCATCGTTATCTCTTACCCAGCATTGAGCGTCAAGAACTCCCAATGGTGTGCCTTCTTCGATAAAGGCAACCGTGTCGTGTAATATCATCCCCATGGCATTATCCGTACTGGTGTTTATCGGGCCTAGTCCTTCCGTACCCGGATGCATATACCGCAACGTAGTCGTATCCTGTTGAGCCAAGACAACCGGATAGTTCCTGATTCTTGTTATTGTCGATTCGACATGTGGGGTTAATATAACGTCTATTGTTACCTTCTTATTATTGAAAAATCTGTACGCCCCTTTACTTGAGGCATGCGACACGCATGCTTCCGGTATATTAGCCAGCGGTATATTGTAAAAGTTTTCCACTATGAAGCATAATCTATTCCTCAACCGGTTATCTAATAATCGAACCATCCCAAATTCACGTTCCACCCAGCGGTCGGCAGTTTCTGCAGATGGTGGAACGGCGCAGAAGTCTTTCAACGGTTCATCGGAGTATTTTTTTCTTTGAAATGTAGTTAACCGCTATAAAAACATCAATATTGATAATGTGTGAAATCTCATCAACAATTTCCTCCCAAGTATCTGTAGCCTGTTGTTTTATAACCGTTTCAGCTCTCTCTTTTAATAGACTATCTATTTTTTCCTTTTTCCCGATGTTTTAAAATTAAATATTAGTCGATTAATTCTTGCATTTTTTTCTTCTTGTTAATGAGCAAAAATACATATAATAATATATCTTTACTATAGCCGCAACGTTGCGGCAATATAGACCACCGGACTAACCCCATTTAAAGCCAAACAGGCTGCCAAATGCGGCAGCCTGTTTAGCATGTAATATATGTTCGTGGCGGGTCTAAATACTTATTTCAATAGCCTGCCGTACAAATCCGTCTGCCTTTGCCAGTCTCGCGTGTGCCTCTTCGGCTGTAACGCCCGCTTTTATCATCACCAGAGCCGTTTTAACGTGGCCATCCGCCCGGGTAAGATATTTCGTGGCTTCTTCATAGGATATTCCTGTAATAAGTCATCCGCAAATCAATCATCATGTTTTCATAAACTTTGCCCATGCGCACCATCGCTGTGGTGGTCAGCATGTTCAAAACCAGTTTCTGAGCCGTACCGCTTTTCATCCGCGTTGAACCCATGATAACTTCGGGCCCAACCTCGGGACAAATAGCAATATCAACTGCATCAATATCAAAAGTTTTGCGCGGGTTGCAGGTAATATATAACGTTTTTGCACCCAGCTCTTTTGCTTTTTTTACCGCCCCGATAACATACGGCGTGCGCTTGCTTGCTGCAATGCCGCAAACCACGTCTAGCTCGGTAACGTTTGCTTCTAAGACGTCTGCTGCGCCGCCTTCTTCACGGTCTTCAGCGCCCTCTTGCGCGCGGAACATGGCCTCTTTGCCACCTGCAATAAAGCCGTCAATCATGCCGTACGGGATTCCATAAGTTGGCGGGCACTCGGATGCATCCACCACTCCTAAACGGCCGCTTGTCCCCGCGCCAAAATACAGTAACCTTCCCCCGTTTTTAAGCGCGTGGACGATAATCGCAACTGCCTGCTCGATGTAAGGTATTTCCTTTTCAACGGCAAGCGGAACTGTTTTATCTTCATCATTTATGATAGCGAGAATTTCTTTTATTGACCGGGCATCGAGATCCATTGAGCGGGGATTTCTCTGCTCCGTTGAAAGCAAAGCTATTTCATGGAAGAGTGTTTTGTTGTTTCCTGAAATGATCATTATTTAACTAATTCAATCTGTACGAGTTTTTTACCTTTTATGTTTTTTATATTTGATGGCCTGTAATGTAAATCGTATATCGTGGCTTTTTTGATGTTTGCACCATACCGCACTTCTGCCTGATGCAGTTCGTCTGATAAGTCGCCGCCCTTTAATGCAAGCACGTATGCTTTCTCTTTTATTAAAGGCAGCGCGTAGCGCAGCAGTATTACCAATGGTACTGTTGCACGGCTGATAACAAGATCAAAACTGTCTTTGTGCCGGCCGATAAACTCGGGGTCTTCCACGCGTGAACACTCGGTTTTTACATTGCTTAAACGGAGTTTGCTGACAAACTCCGCAACCGAATCAATTTTCTTTTTTACCGAATCGACCAAAACACCGCGCATTAACGGGCGGGTAATTGCTATCGGTATCCCCGGAAAACCGCCGCCTGTGCCGATATCAATAAAACGCTGGCATTTTTCCGGAATATAATTCTGAATATATGAAGAAATAAATACGTGATTCTCAATAATTGAAGGAATGTCTTTGCGTGAAATGAGGTTGATAACTTCATTTTTATCAACAACAAGTTCAGCAAAGTGAGCGAGTCTTTCCATTTGGGACGGCTCGGGATTATACCCGTTTTCCCAATATAAGGAAGTGAGCTGTTTTAAAAATTGCTCCTGTGTATCAATCATGCAACGGCGCCCGAATAAAGTTGTAAATTATCTTTTTAAATATACCAATAAAATTGAAATATCTGAAGGTGTGACCCCCGAAATACGTGATGCCTGTCCGATTGAACGCGGTTTTACTTTAATAAGTTTTTCCCTGCCCTCGTTCGACAGGGCTTTGAAGAGCCTATAATCCGCGTCAAGAGGTATGCGTACATCATCGTACTTTGCAAGTTTTTCAATTTGCTCATACTGCCGCTTTATGTATCCTTCGGCCTTAATATCTATTTCTGCCTGCTCTAAAATTTCTGTGGTAAAAATTTCCGGCTGCATATCATAATTTTTTTTGGGGACAAACGGCATCAAATCGGCCAGCTGCAGCTCCGGCCGTTTTACCAGTTTTGCAGCAATTTCTGCATATTCAATACTTGGTGTAGATTTTTCTGCAAGCACGGGATTCACATCATCCGGCTGAATTTTAAGCGTGTTAAAATACGCGATAGAATTTTTAATGCGCTCTTGTTTACCGGTTACAGTTTGCAGCTCATCGTCCGAAATTAACCCGTAGTAATTGCCATAGCCCGAGAGGCGTATATCCGCGTTATCGGCGCGGAGCAGCAGGCGGTACTCCGCCCGTGAGGTGAACATGCGGTATGGCTCCTCGGTCGATTTGCCGACGAGGTCGTCGATCAGAACACCGATATATCCCTCGTCCCGGCGGAGAACAAACTCATGCTTGCCTAGAATTTTTGCCGCTGCATTAATGCCCGCAACCAAGCCTTGAGCGGCAGCTTCCTCGTACCCGGAGGTGCCGTTAATCTGTCCCGCGAAATACAACCCGCCAATCAGCTTTGTCTCAAGCGTCAGGTCCACCTGATGCGGCGGGAAAAAATCATACTCCACCGCGTAACCCGGCCTGACCATAACCGCATCCTCCAAACCCTTAACGGTGTGCAGAGCCTCGAGCTGAATTTCTGCCGGGAGGGATGTAGAAAAGCCGTTCACGTAGATGAGCTCCGAGTCCAACCCTTCCGGCTCAAGAAATAATTGGTGCCGTGACTTGTCGGCAAAACGGACAATCTTATCCTCAATAGATGGGCAATACCGCGGGCCAACTCCCTTGATAACACCCGTGTACATTGGCGACTGAGCGAACCCCTTTTCTAAAATTTTATGCACGCCATCATGTGTATAAGTAATATGGCAAGGAACCTGCGGTAATCCGGGGAAAGTAAGTTTATCGGTCCTGAAAGAAAACGGCTGCGGTGCTTCATCACCCGGCTGCATTTCAAGAATATCCCAGTTGATAGAATCTTTGTGTAAACGCGGCGGTGTTCCGGTTTTTAACCTGCCGGTTTCAAACCCGAGTGAAACCAGACACTCGGTAATTCCCGTAGCCGGCATCTCGCCAAACCTTCCGCCTTGAACCGAGCGCAAACCCGTGTGCATCAGCCCGTTAAGAAAAGTACCCGAGCAAAGAATCGCTGCCTTCGCGGTAATTATAATACCCGATGAAGTAATTACTCCAACAATTTGTTTGTTTTCAGCCGAAATTCCAACTATTGATTCTTCGATGATTGTCAGGTTTGGTATCGTGGCAACTTCGTCAACTGCCGCCAGTGAGTAAAGTTTCCGGTCACTTTGGCACCTTGGAGACCAGGCTGAAGGGCCCTTCGAACGGTTCAGCACCCTGAACTGAATGCCTGTTTTGTCGGCAAGCTTACCCATTATGCCGCCCATGGCATCAATTTCCCGGACAAGGTGTCCCTTGGCAATACCGCCTATCGCGGGATTGCAGGACATCCTGCCCAAGGCATTTTTATCCATCGAAACCAAGCCGGTGCTGCATCCCATCCTTGCAGCCGCGCATGCGGCCTCAAGACCGGCATGCCCGCCCCCGACAACTATAACATCGTACTTACGCATTAACTAATATTTCTCAAATTTTGAAGAACTAAAATAAGCATTTCTAGCAACTGTTTCACGTGGAACATAATTGCTACGGTAAATATATAAACCGGATTTTTGAACAAACAGTTCAATGTAATTTGCTATTAGTTACTTGTGAAAGAATATACAGTCAAACCAAGAACGATATAGAAGAAAATTCTAAAAATGTCTTTGCGTATCCTTTGCATCTTTGCGTTTAATGCAGCTAAAAAACTAACCGCCGAGTCGGCAAAGGGGATTTTCACCCCTAAGCCGCTCACAGAACCGTACGTGACAGTCTCCCGTCATACGGCTCGTGCTGTCCTTACCACTTTACGAATACCCTTTATCCCAGTGATAAAAGAGGTTTGGGGTCATCTCTTTTATTACCTTGAGTTTTT
>JACPGF010000264.1 GCA_016182615.1 Ignavibacteriales bacterium | reverse complement strand
ACGGTGTAATTGTGTAACAATAACTCTTTCAGCACCATTAATAACAAAAGTAGCCTTTTGGGTCATAAAGGGAAGATTGCCTAAGTAAACTTCCTGTTCAACCGAATTAACAAATTCTTCTGTATCCGGATCCTTGGAGGAAAGCCGTAATTTTGCTTTCAGTGGTGCAGAATATGTAAGTCCCTTTTCCTGACATTCATGGAGCGAATTCCGGGGTTTATCGATACTAAACTCGATAAAGTCCAGACGATAATTCTCTTTGTTGTCAAAAATTGGGAAATTAGTTAAAAATACACTCTGCAATCCCTTATTATCTCTTTTAGCAGGCTGTACATTAAATTGAAGAAACTCTTCAAAAGAATCCTTCTGGACAGCCAACAAATCAGGCATTTCTAAGACTGATTTAATACGACCGAAAGAAATTCTTTGATTATCCAAAATAAACCTCCGTTGGTAAATATATTTGGCTACTTGATAACTGTCTCATAACAATACAAAAAGTGATAAGACGGAGTTCTCCGTCTTATCACCGGGGATAATAAAAATACGACGTTGAAAAAAACGCAGAGTCAGATTATTTAATCTCTACTGTAGCGCCGGCTTCTTCGAGCTCTTTTTTAATCTTTTCGCATTCGTCTTTTGTAGCTGCTTCTTTTACAGCTTTAGGTGCGCCATCAACTAAATCTTTTGCTTCTTTAAGGCCTAAACCTGTATGAGCGCGAACGATTTTAATAATGTTGATTTTGTTTGGTCCAGCAGCCATTAAAATAAGGTCAAACTCGGTTTTTTCTTCAACTGGTGCAGCTGCAGCAGCAGCCGGCATAGCGCCCATCATCATAGGAGCAGCAGCGGTTACACCAAATTCTTCTTCGAGAGCTTTCTTTAATTCAGCAGCTTCTACAAGTGTTAAAACTTTAATTTTTTCAACAATTTCAGCAACTTTCTCGGTCATTGTATGTCTCCAATCTAATTAATTTTTATTTACAAATTTGTTAAGCGGCTTTTTTCTTAGCAATTTCGTCTATGATACTTGCCAAATCCCTCATTACCGCGTTTATCGCGCCGACAATACCGGTGATAGGTGCATCTATGCTACCCAAGATACCGGCCATAATTTCGGCTTTGGAGGGAAGTTTCGACAATTCGTCCAGCTTATCTGCTGAAAAGAACTGCGATTCGATATAACAAGCTTTTAAAGCAAATTTTTGCTTGTCGTCAAAGTATTTCTTAATAATTTTGGCAGTTGCAGATACACTTTCACCACTAAAAACAAACCCGGTCATGCCTTTTAAATGATCGGCTAACTGGGGAAATTTTCCTGATTCATCAAGGGCACGTTTGAAATACGTGTTCTTGAATACTTTGTACTGAACGCCTTCTTTAAGAAATTCTCTACGGAGCTTGCTGATATCTTCAACCTTAATACCCTTGTAATCGATTAAGAATACAGAGGCAGTATTGTTGAGTAATCCCAATATCTCGGAGATTACTTCAGCTTTTTCGTTTTTGTTCATTTCGCTCCAAACCTATGAATTAAGTTATATTATTACGATTAACCTAGAAGCATTTAAGTTATTTAGTGCGTAATTCTGTATTAAACATGTAACGAGGGTTCATCTTTAGAGATGCTTAACCCGGGTCCCATGGTGCTCGAAAGGAAAACACTCTTGACGTAAACACCTTTCGAAGTAGTTGGCTTCAGTTTCATGATCATTGCAAGAAATGCCCGGGTATTTTCTGCCAATGCATTCGGTTCAAAATTCAATTTCCCAACTGAAGTATGAATGATGCCGGCTTTTTCAACACGGAATTCAATTTTACCTGCTTTAACTTCTTTAACTGCTTTTGCAACATCCATTGTAACGGTACCGCTTTTCGGATTCGGCATAAGTCCCTTGGGACCTAAAATTTTGCCTAATTTTCCTAAATCGCCCATCACATCCGGTGATGCAACAACAACATCTACATCAGCCCATCCGCCTTTAATCTTTTCGAGATATTCTTCGAATCCGGCAAAATCTGCTCCGGCATCTAAAGCTTCCTGAATTTTAGGACCTTTAGTTACTACAAGCACTTTAACTTCTTTACCGGTACCGTGCGGAAGGGAAACGGTGCCGCGAACCATCTGATCTGCATGCCGGGGATCAACTCCAAGGCGGATAGCACAATCTAACGATTCAACAAACTTTACGTTTGAGTTTTCTTTTAAAATTTTGATTGCTTCTTCAAGATGATATTCTTTTTCAACATCAATTGCTTTATGAAGGTTTTTTACTCTTTTTGATATTTTCATAATCTGTACTCCTACAATTAACCTTCTACTGTAAAGCCCATACTGCGGGCTGTTCCTGCAATCATGCTCGAAGCATGTTCAAGATCATTTGCGTTCAAATCAGGCATTTTCAATTTCGCGATTTCTTCTACCTGAGCTTTAGTAACCTTAGCCACCTTGTTACGGCTTGGCTCCGGGCTTCCTCTTTCAACTTTAGCAGCTTTTTTCAGTAAAACAGCAGCAGGAGGGGTTTTGATGATAAAGGTGAACGATTTATCGGAAAAAACGGTAATAACAACAGGTGTGATGATGCCATCTCTGTCAGCAGTTCTTGCATTAAACTGCTTGCAGAATTCCATGATGTTAGCGCCTTTTTGTCCAAGTGCGGGTCCAACCGGCGGAGAAGGATTTGCCTTACCGGCAGGTATTTGTAATTTTACGTATCCAACTATTTTTTTAGCCATTATTTAAACCTTTCGGAGCTTATTTTTCTAATTCAGCTTGAACAAAATCGATTTCCACGGGTGTTTTTCTGCCGAAAATAGAAACAAGCACGCGAATCTTCATCTTTTCCTCGTTAACTTCTTCGATTGTCGCGGAGAAATTATTAAAAGGACCTTCGATGATTTTCACGTGATCACCAGACCTGAAAATCGTATCACTACGCTCACTATCGGCACCCTGTTTAATTCGGCCGATAATTCGTTTTACTTCATCCGGTTGGAGCGGAACCGCGTTATTTTTATTTCCGAGGAAACCCATAACGGAAGGCGTATTAAGAATAAATTCCTTAACCAGAATGTCAAGTTCAGCCTGAACTAAAACATAGCCGGGGAAAAAATTCTTTGTTCTTGCTATCTTTTTACCGTCTTTCACTTCAAATACACGCTCTGTAGGAACGACGATATCGGAAATTTTGGCTTTAACTCTTTCGTTATCGCGCATTTCCGCTTCAAGCAAGTTTTTTACTTTTAATTCATGACCGGAAAATGTCCGGACGACATACCACTTTTGTTCCATGAAAAATTAGAAGATCATTTTGAAAAAATTGGAGATCCCCAAATCGATCACGTATGTGAACGCGGCAAAAACCAAGCATAATACTAGAACGATCATGGTTGATTCTTTTAACTCTTCTTGCGTTGGCCAGGTAACTTTTTTCATTTCCCGGACGACGTCATTGACGTATGCTTTTATTTTTTCTTTCATAGTAGTCTTTAATGGTTGCACGTCAGGAGGGAGTCGAACCCCCAGCCTGCGGTTTTGGAGACCGCTGCTCTGCCAATTGAGCTACTGACGTATAAAAAACCTTATTTAGTCTCTTTATGAATTATATGCTTTTTGTCAAACGGACAATATTTTTTAAATTCCACACGGCTCGGATGAGTACGCTTATTCTTCGTAGTCGTGTAGTTACGCCGTTTACATTCGGTGCATTCTAAAGTGATAATTTCTCGCATATTTTTCTCTTCTCTGAACCGGTGACCTCTTCCTTACCAAGGAAGTGCTCTACCAACTGAGCTACATCAGCTTATAGAGTGAGCGGGAGACGGGACTCGAACCCGCGACCAACAGCTTGGAAGGCTGTGACTCTACCAACTGAGTTACTCCCGCAGGTAGATATTTAAGACCGCTTTTTAAAACATAACTATCCCGCTTTTCACGGGATAGTTAATTTTGACGAGTGGGCGGCGAGGGATTCGAACCCCCAAAGGCGTCAGCCAACGGATTTACAGTCCGCCCCGGCTCTCCAACTCCGGCGTCCGCCCGTCAAATCATTTTTTCAATGAGCCACAAATATAATAACAAATTATTAAATTTGCAATTCTTTCCATAATTTTATTTATTTTCTATGGAAAAGCCTCATAATATATGGATTTATTTCTTTATTTTCCAATGATTCACCTGTTTCCTGCTGTTTTATTTTTTTTGTGTTTGCTTTACCTCCATTTATCAGGCTTACATCTGTGCCCATTGCTTGCTTTTTTTCTTTACTCGGTGTATTACCTTAATTGCACATGTTACGTAAAATTGGGATAAAGCCCAGTATGGGTGTGTGACTTGCGATCCCCCGGTTTACCCAATGCATCCCAAAATGATAGCAGTGCAGTGAATCCGGGGGAAAAAATTGAAACAACTCAATACAGGCTTTAGCCACTCACCTATTTTTTTTGATAAATCATTCCCCGATTGCTGATAAAATCAATTTGGGCTTGAGCAAGATTTCAACCCAAATACGTAACACATGTTATAAAATTCTCCGTTGATCTATCCCCGGCACTTGCTTAAGATTCTATTCTCTATCCCTTTAGCCATATTTTAGAAGAGCTGCCCCCAGCTGTAAAAAAGTTCCAAAAAGCTGGAAGTGTTTGTTTTAGATTCATTTGAAAATAATTGGTCCTGAAATACCGATGCACTGGTTCCTACTGTTTGTGGCATTGGCATGCCTTTAGCGCAGACAGATTTCTCCTACCGGTGCACATAGGAACCTTATTTTTTGTTAAAATTGAAGATATTGTTACTTTGGATAGATAAACTAATAATCGGAATTTTGCGCTAAAAATTGAGCCAAATACAAACAACTTTCCCGATATCGGTTTTATCATTTTTGCAAATTGGTATCATTTCAAATTCCCTAGGTCAGTTGTTCTGAATTTAGCACTGCATTCATTGGTCATTTAAAATAAAAAAGGAGCGCTTGCGCGCTCCTTTTAAGTTTTTCGTTTTGGGATTACTTTTCAGGTCACCCTCGACTCAAATCTTATTTCATCAGCATTAACTTCTTAACTGAAGTAAAGCTTCCGGCTTTAATTTCATAGAAATAAACGCCCGATGTCATGTTCGAAGCATTCCATTCTACCTTGTGATAACCTGCTTCCATTTCGCCGTTCAGAAGAACTGCTACTTTTTCGCCAAGTTGATTATAGATAGTTAATGAAACGTTTGATTTTTCAGCCAAACCGAACTTAATTGTGGTGCTCGGGTTGAATGGATTCGGGAAGTTCTGTGAAAGTTCAAAGCTTGCAGGAGCAGCAATTGTTTCTACTCCAAGAACGTTTACTGCACTGTTTGTTAAAGTAATAGTACCATTGTTTCTGATTACCTGATTGATAATCTGTCCATTGGTAGCTCTGTCTCTAACACGTACATCAACACCTTCAATACGCACGGTAACAGGGTATTCAGCACTGTTAATCATAACGTCTTGTGATTCGGTGCCAAGTACTTCTACACTGCGCTGTGAAGCAAAACGGACATCAAAAATACCTGCCGGTGGTACCGGAGGAAGATCGAATGATGATAAGTTTGCTTTTCCATTAGCTGCATATAATGTTACCGATTTACCTTCACGATCGATGATGGTAATTTTGCCCCAGTCTTTTGAAACTGCGGTTTGAGCAACTTCGCCGCCCTTGGCAGCTGCTGCAGGTAAATTTATAACACCGGCTGCACTTGCGCGTACCCAGTAGCCCTTACCACTTTCTAAAGCGGTAGGAGTCGAGTAACCACCATTATAACCGTAGAATGGCGAGTTAATGATTCCAGCAGGAGTCGTGGTAATAGCAGTAACTGTTGCAGGATTCATGTGAACACCAATAAGGTTCCAGCCAGCCACTAAAGGAACGGTATTTGCAGCAACTGCATTTCCGCTAACATTTACAGCACCAGCCTGAGGTAAACGGATCCAGTAACCTTTATCAACAGCAGCATCGGTAGCAGTAACATATCCATTTTGATAAGCATAAGCAGGTGATGTAGCTGCAGGGAAAATAGCGCTGATAAGTGGATTAGTAGGATTCAATGGAACACTGAAAATATTCCAGCCTGCAATTGTATTAATTGTAGCTGTTGCTGTTTTCGTGAACTCAATTTTCAAAGAAGAGATTCCGGTATTTGTTAATGTATATGAATTTGTGGTTTTCATGTTAACATTAACAATTGTTCCGGTGATTTCATCTTTCAACATGAAAGAGCCGGTTCCTAATGTAGCAGGATCCCATGTAAGGGTAAAAGGATAACCACTTGCAGTAGGTTGGAATGTTAATTTCCAGTTTGCCTGACGGAGAGTATCATTACGGAAATCTTTTAATGAAGCATCAGCCGGGGTAACAGGCAGAATAAAGCGAGCATCAAAAACGCCTGCAGGAGGTGCAGGTGGCAGTGAAAGTTCACCTAATGCAGCATCAATACCATCGGTTGCTTGTGGATGTTGGCCAAATACTAAATTGCCATTTGTTGTGCCGGCATCTTTTACATTAAGAGTTGTTGACCAGCCAGCCGGAGGAGGTCCGCCAGCGCCGACAACTTTTAACAAATCAAGACCCCAGTAATCGGAGTTTGAACCAGTAGCACCACCATCATAAACAATATAACGGATAGCGAAACGGCCTGTAGCTCCTGCACTTGGGAATGATTTTGCCCAATATGTCCAGGTTCCGTTAGGAACTCTGAAATAACCAAAACTGTGGGTAAATGAAGCCATTGCGGTATCACCAGTAGGTGAATACAATACCTGAATAGTATCGGGATAGTTTGTTGTTGCAACGTTAGTTGAGCGGTACCAGAAGGTAAGGCTGTCACCGGCTGCAATATTAAGCTGTTTCGAAATTAACCATTGGTCTATATACACACCATTAGCACCAGAATAATTCTGAGCTGCATAACCAGTATCAGGACCTTCGAAAGCGGTAAATACAGAGGCAACACCATTATAGATAAATGTTGTTCCGCCGCCATCTTGGTTAATCCATTTCCAGCCACGGGCTTCTAATCCGGCTTGTGTATTTGAACCGTTAAAGTTTTCTTCATACTTAACGTTGGTCACAGGGGCTACACGGATAGTAAATACAGCATTGCTGACATCAGTTAAAGCTGCATTATTATTAGCAGTAACTTTAACTAAAGCTGATGTAGAAGGTGTATTAGGAATTGTCCATGTATATGAACCCATCGGCTGTGAACCTTCGGTTACCTTACGGCTTCCGCTTGCAGGATCTACACTTGCAACGCGTTCAGCAGGAACGTTATCTGCAACGGTTGACCATGCTGTACCGTTATTAGTCGAATATTCGATTTTAACGGTTGTAACACCGGTAGCATTCCAACGCACGTTGTACTGTGTACCGATATCAAGAACTTCACCACCATTAGGAGCAACAAGGGTTAATCCGTCTGCGCCTAATTGATCAGTAGTAATAAGAATGAGTTTCCATGCCTGAAGAACACCTGTATCAGAAGAAGCATCATCAACAATTTTCAGAGACCAGTTACCCGCGGTAGCAGTGTTAGCAAGGCCTGATAATGTTGCTTCAGGTTTCCATGAACCGGTCATAGGAGCTACTGCGGTTGTAACCAAAGCAGCTGCCTCATCATCCAATGTACAATTAATATAATTGTCTCCACTGGAACCGTTATCGGAAGTTAAATCGATAGTTGCACCACCTGGTGTAACCAAAGATATATCCAAATCTGCATCCCATGTGTGGATGATGGTATCAATAACAACCATAACTTTAGCAATGTTTGCTTCCAAGCTAGGGATGGTAATTACATCCTCAACACCAGAGGGTGAATTATCGGGGATAGCTAGGTTCAAACCATTACGGCTGAATGTTGTATAATATAAACCAACACCAACAACCGGAGCTGCAGCAGGAACACTGCCGAATCCGCTTGCAAAACTAACTACCTTATAAACGTGGAATCCGTTTGGAGGAAGGTTATCCACAAATGTTTGAGTTGTTGTGGTAACTTTTCCTGCACGGACATCACCTCTCCATATAACTGTTGAGTCAACAGTGATAGGTTCGTTAAAAATGTTCTGTGTAGGATTAACCCAAGTAACAGTAACTTTGCTCGGGTTATTAGTCCAAGCTGCCATTACATCAGTTGCCGGTTTTGGTGCCGGAGCAGCTTTTGTTGAGAATTTCCATACCGGGCCATTAGTAGAATCTGTTGCACCAACTTCTACAACTTTCCAGAAGTAGCTAGTGCCATACTGCAAGCTAGCAGCATTATTATAAGATGTAGCTAATGAGCCGCTTGAAACTAACGCAGCCGGTGAGTTTCCGTTTACCGAAGCACCATCGGTGCTGAAATAAACTTTATTAGAAACTGCAGCAGCAGGGTTTGACCACGAAATATATGGATGTGTTGTAACATCAACGTTTGTTGCATTATGAGCAGGTGAAGCGTTTGTAGCAAAACCCGGACCCGGAGGAGGTCCTAATGTAGCTATTTCATAACCAAATAATCTATCGGGGGTGCCTTGTAATACACCGCCAATAACAAATTTGCCGGTAACAACATCGGTAGAAGTAAACAAGCCGCCCATGATAGGTGCTGCTTGTCCGGCTCCAACATCAGCAGCTACATTATGAGTAACACCAGTAGCTAAACCGGTATTATAATCAACCTGTATTAACAATTGTTGGGCTGCCGTTCCATCACCCTGGCTTGCTGCCCAAAGGAATGGACCACCTTGCGATTTATCATCGAATGCAATACCATAGGTACCAGTAATAGCTGTATTAGCCAATACTCTTAACTGGGCACCGGTTTTACTTACTAAAAAGTAATTCAATGCTCCTGCATTCCAGTTACCTACCCAGTAACCACCGTTGCCATTATCGGCAGTCGGATCGAATGCGATAAAGCGAGCGGTAACTCCGGAAGGAAGTGTAATTGATCCAACTACAGCGCGGGTTGCAGGATCAATTTTTGAAAGAGTTGCAGTAGATCTGGCAACAATTACATTCTGTCCATCATAACAC
>JACPGF010000272.1 GCA_016182615.1 Ignavibacteriales bacterium | reverse complement strand
CCCTATAACTTATTGAGAAGTCACCATTTTAATTGCCACGGTTTTCAAACCGGGGATACACAACAAAAAAAATAGGCTTCAGCCCAACTTTACGTAAGGTGAGTTACTAAAAATAATCATCTTGCAACTTGCTGAACAGAACGGTAAAAAAATCGTTTAAGTAATCCTGCATTGTACTGCAAGCAGCAAAAAGACTGAGAACGATACCATATAATTATGATATCGAGCCGGAGCGTTGTTCATCACTCAGTTTTTCTGTTGTTTTCAGGTCACGTGCAATTTCACTATGATGCAGTAAGAAAACATCAATCGTAAATTAATTTTTTGTAAATTACACGTGAAATTATGGTAAATAATAGTAGTTATAAAGAATAAAATTTCAGGATTACAATGCGTTATGTAAAATTGATTGCCGTGCTTGTTATGCTTATCATTATCGGTTGCTCTAAAAAAGACGAGAAAACCTTTCTTGATGCAGCTGATCAAAAACTGAAAACAAATGATATAGCCGGTGCTATCGTCGAGTATAATAAATTTCTGGAAGAGTTCCCCGAAGGGCAAGCTGCACCAAAAGTGTTGTATGAACTTGGAAAAATATACCAGAGCAAATTGGATAAAACCGTTGATGAGAACACCTCGTTAACAATGGCAGTTGATTATTATACGCAGGTAGCGCAGAAGTTCCCTAAGGCTGCCGATGCCCCGACAGCACTATTCATGTCCGGTTTTATAACTGCAAATGATTTGAAAAAGTACGATGATGCGAAGATAATCTATCAAAAGTTTCTCGCAGCATACCCGAACCATGAGCTTGCCGAGGCAGCCAAATCTGAAATTGAAACCGCCGGTTTGTCTCCTGAAGAAATAATTCTGCGAAAACAAGTAGCCGGTAAATAGTGGTAGAACCAACCACCGATTATAGAAAATATCTCAATCCGGTAGTAGCCTCACGGCTTGCCTCTCTTGAGCTCCGCACAAAATTTATCGTGGAAGGGTTTATGCTCGGTTTGCACCGAAGCCCCTTCCACGGTTTTAGCATAGAATTCAGCCAGCACCGCCCCTACATGCAAGGGGATGCCATTAAAGACATCGATTGGAAGGTTTATGGCAAAACCGGAAAATTCTACGTTAAACAATACGAAGAAGAAACCAATCTCCGCTGCCATATTTTGCTCGATAGCAGCGGCTCTATGGCGTTTAAGCACTCAACCAGTATCAGCAAGTTCGACTACGCTGCAATGCTTGCCGCTTCACTCAGTTACCTCTCACTGCATCAAAAAGATGCCGTTGGGCTGGCTTTGTATGCCGAGGAGATAAAAAAGTTTCTGCCGCCCCGCGCCACATCCATTTACCTGAATGAAATACTGAAGGCGATTTCCGAAGCAAAGGTTGAAGAAAAAACACAGACTGCACGCTGCCTGGCCAGTATAGCAGAAAAGATAAACAAGCGTGGATTAGTAATAATTATTTCCGATTTTTTGGATGATACCACTTCGCTGCTTGGTGCGTTAAAGCGGTTCCGTTTTCAAAAAAACGAGGTAATTGTTTTCCAAGTGCTTGATCCGGTTGAAATGTCGTTTGCCTTTGGCAGGGATGCACTGTTTGTTGACCTTGAAACAAAAGAAGAACTGCTGACGCAGCCGCATCAAATACAAAAAGCCTATCAGGATGCTTTCAGGGGATTTATGCAAAACATCAAAAACGAATGCCTGCAAAACGGCATCGAATACAACCTGCTGGTAACCACCGACCCGTTCGACAAAGCCCTGTTCGCGTATTTGCAAAAACGGAGTAAACTGCTGTAGGGAATGAATAATTAATAATGAAGAATGAATAATTTGAATTCAGTTTTTAATTTTTTGTAAGCTTTACACGAATGTTGTGTTGAGTAATTCCCGGTTATTTAGCTCAATTTCTATTTTGTAAATACAATAATATTTGCCGGAATTTTATAATCGTGTGAAGAAGAATTCAAGTATTTTTATAAATATATGATTTTCCCAGAATAGCATTACCAGCTTTCATTTCGCATCCCATTATTCATTCTTCATTAGTAATTATTCATTAACACCAAAGTTAGGTAGGTGAATTATTCCGTGTTGTTTTGAGGATGCTTGTGAGGAGTTTGATTAGTTCATCGCAATCAGTAATTAAAGACTCAGACAGTTTTGCATCTAACATTTCTGAATCCCGCAATAATCGTAACCAATAATGTGTTTCTTTAGCTTCCTTAAAGCTGATAAAAAGCTTTGCGATAAAATCTTTTCTCGATTGCCCTGAATTGCCTTCTTCACAATTTGCACCGATTGAAGTTCCACAGCGCAAAACCTGATTCGCAATTATATACGCGGTTTTGTTTTTAATCAAGTATTGATGCAGCTTAATAATTCTTAAAGAAAATTTATATGATTTTTCCAGAATAGCATTGTTAGCTTTCATTTCGCATCCCATTATTCATTCTTCATTATTAATTATTCATTAAAACCACAAACGCTGCCTAAGAAGAGCAGCGTTTGTGGTTTAAGAGCCTAGTTAACTTTCTCCTTTGGGCTTGGAGGAGCAAACCCGAAGTGCTGCTCCTGTGGAAAGTCAATTCGAATTTCTCCGAATCTGCTTTCATATTTCTGGAGATTGTCTTGAAGGGCAAACAGCAGCATCTTTGCATGTTGCGGCGTTGTGATAATACGGGAAAGCACCTTGGCTTTTGGTACACCCGGAACTATCCTTGTAAAATCCAAAACGAATTCGGCAGGTGAATGGGTGATAATTGCCAGATTCGAATAGATGCCCTCGGCTTCTTTTTCGCCGAGTTCGATGTTAATTTGCTGTTGGCCTTGTTGGTTGTCCTGATTCATAATACCTTTGTTAAATTATTTTCCACTACGGATTTTATCCGCTTTATCAAATGCGGCTTTTGCATCGTTGGTTTTGCCGGTAACCGAATAGACTTTACCTAATAATTCCCAAACGGCTGCATCGTTTTGATTATTATCAACAAAAGCGATGAGCTGTGGAATTGCCAGATTATATTTTTCAATGGCCACAGGATCGTTTTTACTCTCTGCCTCGGCTTTTTTCTGCAGTTCTGCACCCCATTTTACATAGGTAACAGCCAAATTGTAAGTTGCATTTGCATAGTCGGGTTTTACGTCCAAAGCTGCAAGGAATTGACTCTCTGCTTCAGGGAAGTTGTTGCTGCCAAGCAGTAAAACGCCATAATTGTAACGGAAAGCATGGTTTTCAGGGTTTTTTTCAACCAGAAGCCTAAAAGTTTCCATTGCAATGTCTGCTTTATTTGCAGTAATGTAGGCATTTGATAATTCAGTCAGAATCTCTTGATCGTCCGGGAAAGCTTTCCGGCCTTCTTCGAGATACTTGATTGCTTCCTCGAAGTTTGCATTAGCTGCAACCGTATCTTTAGCTTCCTTCGATTTAGCGCCATTATCCGCGTAAATTTGGCCGAGCAGCTTATAGGTCTCTTTATCTTTTCTTAAAGAAGCTATCTTCTTAAGAGGGACGATAGCATCCTGATATCTTGTCATATTGAGGTAAACATAGGAGAGATTTCTGTAAGCATCAACACTATCCGGTTCAATTTCAATTGCCTGTTGAAAAGTGGCTGCAGATTTCTCGTAATAAATTTTGGATGAATCGCCTTTTATCGTGTTGGCTTTGTTGAATAATTGGGCACCTTTGTTAAAACAGTTACCCCAATACGATTTTTTGGTCTGCTTGATTTCTTTCTCGTATTTTTTGCCAACGGCAAGCCCGTTGTTAAAAGCGGTAACCATTTTCGAGTATTCTTCACGTTCACCGTAGAGATATCCCATCAAATAATAGCCTTCTTCGCTTTTCGGGTTTTTGGTAATTTCTTTCTGCAAAGCATCAATAGCCTTATCATAATTCTTCTGCTGAATGTATAACTTAGCACTGGTAATGTCGGTTGATGCGCATTCAAAGCCACTGAAGGCCATTATAGCGAATAATGAAAACGAGATAAATACTAAAAAACTTTTCTTCATATGAAGCTCCAAATAATAAAAGATTATACTTTAAAAATTACTCATAAACATCAGATTAAACAAACATGTAAGTAAAACAAGTTTTTGTTTGATTTTTTGGGTATTTAAGGGTATTTTAAAGGTTTTAATAAAATTACAAGTTTTTATTTTTACTAATTAGATAAGAATCGTATGAAGGACATAACATTTCGCCTGGTGATCACTATCGCCTTTATCGCGCTTTGCGTGTATCTGCTGTATCCCACGTTTCAGGATTATCAGAATACCAAGCGCATAACTGAGCAAGTTGAGCTGAGAAAAGCCTATTTGCTGAAAATTACTCCCGGACTGAGTGAAGAGAAGTTGAAAACGGCCCTTAAGTCATTCGAAGACAGTATCAAGTCTTCTGATCAGGCATTTAGGGATGCCCGCGCTAAACGAGTTAAGCTTGGATTGGATTTGCAAGGCGGAATGCGTTTGGTTTTGGAAGTTAATACTGCCAAAATGCTTGAGAAGCTCCCCGAACGTGCAGATGAAGTTTATAAACAGATTATTAAAGAAGCAAGCAAGGAAGCATCAACAACCGATGCACCGATAGTTGATATAGTAGTCCGTAAACTGAAAGAGCGCGGTATCAGGGTAAGTAAATATTTTGGTTCTGTCAGGGAGGATGAAGATAAAATTATATCCGACTTGAAAAAGCAAACCGAAGATGCTGTTGTACGTGCTATGGAAATTATCCGTAACCGTATTGACCAGTATGGTGTTGCTGAACCTTCAATTCAGAGACAAGGCGAACGCCGCATTGTTGTAGAATTGCCGGGTGTAGCCAAAGAGGAAGAAGCCCGCCAGTTATTGCAGGGCACGGCTTTGTTGGAGTTTAAGCTGCTAAAAGACCCTGAAGTAGCTTTTAAAGTGCTGCAAAAAATTGATGAAGTTATAGCAGGGAATAAAACTGCCGATACAACAGAAACCGATTCTACCGCTTCCGATAGTTTACTTGCAGCAGCCGACACGACCGCAAAAGCAAAAGATTCAACGGTTGCCGCTAAAGATACCGGTAAAGCAAACAAACAGTTAAGCAAAGAAGAGTTTGCTAAGTTGCATCCTTTCTTTACTATTGCCATGCCCGACCAGCAAGGCCGCAGCGCGGAACTCTACGTCGCACAAGAAAATAAAGACCGTGTTATGCGGATGTTAAACCGTGCAGATGTCCGCAGGGTTGTACCGGATAATATTCAGTTTGTTTTCTCTGCTAAACCAGTTGGCAATTCGGAAGACGGACAGGGTATTTTCTTATTATATAGTGTCAATAAAAATCCCGAATTAACCGGTGGTGTTATCACCAACGCGGTTGGTACGGTTGACCCAAGTACATCGACCCCCATGGTTTCTATGGAAATGAATTCTGAAGGCTCAACCGAATGGGCACGCATTACCGGTGCAAATATCGGCAAACGCTGCGCTATTGTGCTTGATGATGCGGTTTTCTCAGCCCCTGTTATCCGCAATAAAATTGCAGGCGGCAGAAGCCAGATTGAAGGCATGAAGGATATGGACGAAGCCAAACTTTTGGAAATCGTTCTTAAAGCCGGTGCTTTGCCTGCTCCAGTGGATGTAATGGAACAACGTACCGTTGGACCATCACTTGGTTCAGATTCGGTTAACCAAGGCGCAAACTCGATGCTCTGGGGTTATTTGCTTGTAGCTGTTTTCATGATTGTCTATTATCAGAAAAGCGGAACCATTGCAGCATTTGGTCTTTCGCTGACCATATTGTTTATTCTTGGCGTACTTGCCGGATTTAAAGCCACATTAACATTACCCGGTATTGCCGGTATGGTTCTTACGATGGGTATGGCGGTGGATGCAAACGTGCTTATTTAT
>JACPGF010000274.1 GCA_016182615.1 Ignavibacteriales bacterium | reverse complement strand
GGGAAGCTGGCCCGAATGCTGTGCTTGCTTTGCAAAGAGAGGGCTATAATAAAATTGATTTTTCTGTGAAGGACATGTTGGAATATCTGGCATTTCCCGGTTTTTGGCGTATGGCAGGAAAATATTATCGAATGGGTATGCAAGAGTATATCAGATCATTCAGTAGGGCAGTGTTTGTAAAATCGTTGCAAAAATTAATACCGACAATTACCGCGGATGATATAACTACCGGCGGTGCCGGTGTCAGGGCTCAGGCACTCGATAAATCAGGAAAACTACTGGATGATTTTTGTTTGTTCCAGACAGAACACATGCTGCATGTTTTAAATGCACCATCACCGGCAGCGACTGCTTCGCTCAGTATCGGAGATACTATCAGTGATTCAGTAATTAATAGTTTAAACAATAAGAAATAGTTAAGGATTTTTTGTGGAAAACTCTTTATTGGCATACAAAAATAGAGAAGTGATGATAACCGGGGGCTTGGGCTTTATTGGCTCGCATCTTGCCAGAAAATTAGTTTCCCTAGGGGCACGGGTTACCATTGTGGACAGTTTAATACCCGAGTATGGCGGCAACATGCGAAATGTAAAGGACTTGAAAGAAAAACTCCAAATTAACATTTCGGATGTTAGGGATATGTTCAGTATGAAATTTTTGATAAAGGGAAAAGATTTTCTGTTTAACCTTGCCGGGCAGACCAGTCATATGGATTCAATGTCAGATCCTTTTACCGATTTAGAAATAAATTGTAAAGCGCAGCTTTCGATTCTTGAAATGTGCCGGAATTATAATCCCGGGGTTAGGATCGTTTACGCGAGTACCCGGCAGATATATGGCAAACCGGAATATCTGCCTATCGATGAGAAACATCACTTACATCCGGTTGATGTGAATGGCATTAATAAAATGGCAGGTGAATGGTACCATATACTTTACAACAATGTTTATGGTATTAGTGCTTCAGCACTGCGGCTTACCAATATTTACGGTCCGGGAATGCGGATTAAGGATGCCCGCCAGACCTTTCTTGGCGTTTGGATTAAAAGTCTGATCGAAGGCAACCCTATTGATGTATGGGGCGGTGAACAGTTGAGGGATTTTAATTTTGTTGATGATGTGGTTGATGCAATACTTTTGACGGGAACCGAGGAGAAGGCCGCGGGGAAAATATACAATTTGGGCGGTGAGAGGACGGTGAGTTTGAAGGAACTGGCGCAAATGTGTATTGCTGCCTACGGTAAAGGAGAGTACCGGATTATACCTTTTCCTGCTGACCGAAAAAAAATTGATATTGGAGATTATTATGCCGACTACAAGTCGATAAATCAGGAAACCGGTTGGTACCCAAAAGTATCACTCGAACAAGGGATTAATACAACTATTCATTATTTCCAAGAAAATTTTTCATTTTATTTGTAGTAATGTATTGCATCACAGTTATAACACATGTGACGTATTGGTTTGGTAGAAAGCAGGGTGTTTAGTAAATTGCAACGCTATATTTATTTTTTGTTGAGTTCTCGGTGCCCTCTCTCGTGCAAACACATCTTTTATGGCCGCTTCTGTGAGTCATGTGGCGGAGTTTTTTAAATTCAACAAAATATATATTTAAGTCATAATTATATTCATTTTTAGGAGAAATACATTGTCTTATTCCGGGTTGTTAGAAAAAATTCAAACTAGAAAAGTCAAAGTTGGGGTGATCGGTATGGGTTATGTCGGTTTGCCATTAGCTCTAGAGTTCACAAGCAAAAAAATGCAGGTAATCGGGTTTGATATCGACCCGAAAAAAGCAGAAGTTTTGCTTAAAGGCAAATCTTACATAAAACATATTAGCGCAGAGCGGATAAAAGCTGCTGTTGATGCTCAATTATTGGATGCAACAGCTGATTTCTCCCGTCTTCCGGAAGTTGATGCTATTTTAATTTGTGTCCCAACTCCGTTAGACGAACATAGAGAACCTGATGTAAGTTATATTGTTAAGTCGGGTGAAGCTATTACCAAGTATTTACGAAAAGACCAATTGGTAGTGCTTGAATCTTCAACTTATCCCGGTACAACAGACGAAATTCTTTTACCAATGTTCGAAAATGCTCCGCTTACCCAGGGCACTGGCAGCAAAAAATGGAACATTGGAGAAGATTTCTATCTGGCATTTTCACCTGAAAGGGAAGACCCGAATAATCCTGATTATTCCACTTCTACCATCCCCAAAGTAGTTGGCGGTGTAACGGCAAAGTGTTTAACTCTCACAAAAACTCTTTACGATCAAGTAATCGTAAAAACAGTTCCGGTTAGTTCAACGCAAGCTGCTGAAGCGACAAAATTATTGGAAAATATTTACCGGTCGATTAATATTGCTTTGGTTAATGAGTTGAAAATGGTTTTTGACCGGATGAATATTGATGTTTGGGAAGTAATTGATGCTGCAAAAACAAAACCTTTCGGTTTTAATGCATTTTACCCGGGTCCGGGTTTAGGCGGCCACTGTATCCCTATCGATCCGTTTTACTTGACCTGGAAAGCCCGCGAATTTGAAATTAACACGAAGTTTATTGAATTGGCAGGTGAAATCAATACCTATCAGCCGTATTATGTTTTGCAGCGTACCATGGAGTTTATGAACAAAAATGGGAAAGCCATTAAAAATTCGAAAGTTCTCATTCTTGGGGCTGCCTACAAAAAAAATATCGATGATATGCGCGAATCACCATCGCTTAAGCTTATAGAAATCTTTAATGAGCATGGTGCCAAAGTTGATTATAATGATCCGTATATCCCGATTCTTCCTGCAACACGGAAGTATAATTTCGTAATGAAATCAGTTCCATTGACTGAGAAAAACCTTGCTAAGTATGATATCATTGTTATCAGTACAGATCATTCTGATTATGACTATGCATTTATCTTCAAGCACGCTAAACTGATTGTGGATACCAGAAATGCACTTAAAGGCATAAAAAAGAACAGTAAAAAAGTTATTACAGCATAATAAATACAGTATATCGGAGAGAATACATGAAAGTCGCATTATTAGATCTTAAAGCGCAATACAATACAATTAAAACAGAACTTGATGAAGCTCTCATCAAAGTCGCAGTTTCGCAGCATTTTATCCTTGGACCCGAAGTTACCAAAATGGAAAAGAGCATGGCCGAATATTTAGGCTGTAAATTTGCCCTTGGTGTTTCTTCCGGTACAGATGCTTTGTTAATTGCCTTAATGGCACTTGATATTAAAGCCGGTGATGAAGTTATTGTTCCTACCTACTCATTTTTTGCAACTGCTGGTGTTGTTGCCCGTTTAAATGCAACCCCGGTTTTTGTTGACAGTGATCCGGTTACATTCAACATCGATCCAAAAGAAATTGAAAAAAGAATTACACCTAAGACAAAAGCTATTGTTCCCGTGCATCTGTATGGACAGAGTTCGGACATGACAGCGATTATGGAACTTGCCAATAAACATAATCTTGCAGTGGTTGAAGACGGTGCACAGGCTATTGGCGTGCAATATAAGGATGGCCGTAAAGTTGGAACAATCGGGACAATTGGTTGTTTCTCATTCTTCCCTTCAAAAAACTTAGGATGCTTTGGCGATGGTGGGTTGGTTGTTACCAATGATGAAGCACTTGCAGAAAGACTTAGAATCATGCGCGTGCATGGCGGTAAACCAAAATACTACCACAAAGTTATCGGCGGTAATTTCCGTATTGACGAAATCCAGTCTGCCGTATTAAATGTTAAACTTCCCCATCTCGAAGGCTGGTCTGCTAAAAGACGTGAAAACGCAACTCTCTACACCGAGTTGTTTAAAAAAGCCGGTCTTGCAGAAGAAGAAGGCAAATTAGCATTGGATGAAAACAATAAAGTATTGCTGCCAAAACCGGTTTATAAATCTGACACCGTTACAAACTATCACATTTATAACCAGTATGTTATTCGTGTTGAAAAACGTGATGAATTGAAAAAATTCCTTGGCGAGAAAGAAATCGGCGTTGAGATTTATTACCCGGTACCGTTCCACCGCCAAGAGTGCTTTGCATTTCTTAATGAAAAAGAGTCTGATTTCCCGGTTGCAAATTACGCGGCTGAACACAGCCTTGCATTACCTATTTATCCTGAATTAACCAATGAACAGATAGCGTATGTAGTTGACTGCATTGCAGAGTTCATAAAAGCAAATTAATTGCCGGATTCCTTTAATAATCAATCAGAGAATTTTTATGGCTTTTGAAGGTATTCAGGCTGCTGTTGTCGGTTGCGGCAAATGGGGAATGAATCACGTGAAAACTGCATACCAGTTGCTGGGGCCGCAGTTAAAATTTGCATGTGATGCATTCGACTCTGCCAAAGACCGTGTTGCTGCAGTTGGTAATATAAACTTTACGAAAAATCTTGAGGATATTCTCAAAGATGAAGCAATTAACGCGGTTATTATAGCTACGCCTGCCGAAACGCATTATAAAGTTGCTCTCGCCTGCCTTGAACATGGCAAACATGTTCTGGTTGAAAAACCAATAACACTGGTTTCCTCCGAGGCTGAGCATCTTAACAAAGTGGCTGAGGAACGCGGGCTTAATATAATGGTTGGACATGTTTTGTTATACCATCCTGCAATATTAAAGATTAAAAGTGATCTTGAAGCAGGCAGGCTGGGTAAATTGCAATACATTTATTGCAACAGGCTCAATCTCGGTACTATCAGAAGTGAAGAAAATATCCTGTGGAGTTTTGCCCCGCACGATATTTCGATCATTCAATTTTTTACCGGCACAAACCCTGTTAGCGTTGAAGCACACGGTGCTAAATTTGTACAGCAAAATATTGAAGATACAACTATTACATACCTGCATTATCCCGATAACGTCCATGCTCATATTTTTGTGAGCTGGTTACACCCGTTCAAGGAACAACGCCTTGTTGTTATCGGAGATAAAGGAATGTATTCGTTTGAGGATACTTTAAAAGAAGGTAAACTGAAATTTTATCCTAAAGGATTTACTTCAGTCGGTGGAGTTCCGCAGAAATTCGAGGGTGAGTATGAGGTTGTTGCTATAGAAACAAAACAGCCCCTTGCTGAGGAACAATCCCATTTCTTTAACAGTATTCTTACAAAAACCAAACCCCTAACAGACGG
>JACPGF010000273.1 GCA_016182615.1 Ignavibacteriales bacterium | reverse complement strand
ACATCGGCAACGGCAATATCTTTCGGCGACATGAATGGAGACGGGCTTTTGGATTTGGCAGTGGGAACTGCCCGCTCTCCGGTTGAAGTCTTTCTCAATCAGGGAGTGTCTTGTAAAAAAGTGGATGTAAACGAGGGCTGGAATTTGGTAGGTGTACCGGTTTCGGCTGTTAGTATGGCTGTAGCCGCTTTGTTCCCGAATGCAAATAGTGCCGCGTTTTCGTATGCTAACGGGTATCAGCAGGTAACACAAATGGAAAACGGCAAAGGATACTGGCTGCGGTTTGCATCCCCGGACTCCGTACAAATTTGCGGGACGGGAGTTACACCTTTAACAGTTAACCTTGCAGCCGGTTGGAACTTGATAACTGTTTTCGGTTCTCAAGTGCAGGTTAGCAGCATCGTCAGTTCGCCGCCCGGAATTATTAACTCTTCTTTCTTTGGCTATGGTAATGGTTACACGACACCTTCTGTGTTATTACCCGGAAAAGGTTATTGGGTGCGGGCTTCGCAGCAAGGCACTTTGATACTGTCTGGAAAAAAATAGAATTGAAATTATGGAAAAAATCATTCAGTTTTCTATTTCATGTGTTTCTGTTATCTTATAAACTTATGTTTTTTATATTACGAAAATAAAATTGGCTGCTGCTCAAAATATTTCGCATTTACTGGCTAGAGCGTATGATCAACTGAAGCTTCCTGCAGTTATTGCAGATAGCAGGATGAGTATTGTCTATGCGAATACGATGTTCCGTAACATTTTTAATTTAGGTGACAGAAACTCTGGCAGTTCACTTTCAGAACTGTTCGGCAATGAACAGCAAAATATGCCGGTGCTTACCATGTTTGAATTGTTCATTGCCGCCGAGGAACAAAAAAAAACAGGTGAATTTTATCTTTTATATAATAATATTTCATGGCTTTGTTCAGCGGCAATTCTCGATGATCCCGAAGAAAAATATATCGCGGTTAATGAAGTGGTTTACTATTATGATTTTGCCGCATGCCAATATCTCTACCTCAGTAAAAATTCTGAACAGGTGCTTGGCTTTACAAAAGATGAAATTAACGCCATCGGTTTTAATAAAATTATTAAAAAACACGATAGGGTACTCCCTTTTTCATTACCTCAGGAGCAGTCATCACCACCACATCCGCAAATCGGTTCTACCCTCGGCAACGAGTATCAACTGCGGATGAAAGATGGTTCGTTGCGATGGTTCGAGGAAAGAGCTGCAAAAATTAAAGATGCGTCCGGCAAGAATACCGGGCAGTTTGGTACTCTTAGGGATTGCACCTCCGAGAAAGAAAATTTTATCAGTATGCGTGATGCCCGCACCAATCTGCAAAATTTGCTGAATCATACACCTGTTGGATTGGGAGTAATACAAAACGGCAAGTTGGTTTACGTCAATCAGGAAATGTTGTGGTTATTTAAGGCAACTTCCGAAACTGAAGTTATCGGGAAATCAATTTACCGGTTTATTCCCCGTGACCAGTTAGATGCAGTGAAAGAACTTGAGCTTGAGGTGTTGAAAAACAATGAACCCCTGTACGAGTTTGAACTTGATTTGTTTACGTTAGGCCGCACAAAAATTTCTGTTACCGGCAGCATGATACCCATAAAGTATCTTGGTAAGCCTGCTCAGCAAATTACGTTCAGGGATATTAGCCGGATTGGCAAAGCTAAAATGTTACGCCGGTCTATTTTAAAAATTTTGCAGGCAGCAGACGAAATAAACGACCTGAAAGAATTCTTTAAAGTTATTCACGAAACAATTGCTGCCTCGATTACCATGAATAACTTTTACATTGCATTATTAGATAAGACCACAAAAGTTCTTACATTCCCGTACGGAGTGGATGAATTCGATACGTTTGAAGATTCGCCCTTGAACGAAAAAAGTCTGACCAATCTTGTGCTCAATTCCGGCCAATCTATGCTGGTTACAAGAGAAGAAGATGAACGGCTCAGAAAACTGGGAAAAGTGGATTTGATTGGTGAACCTGCAGCAATTTGGCTGGGTATTCCGCTTAAAATTCAGAATGAAACAATCGGCGTTATGGTAGTGCAGGATTATAAAACCCAGGAGACATATACCCAACGGGAAAAAGAAGTACTGGAAACGATTTCCTATTCCATTGCTCATGCAATTGAAAGGAAACGCCGTGAAGCTGAGCGCTTGGAATTAATTGATAAACTGCGGGAAATCAATGCATCCAAAGATGCATTTTTCTCGATTATTTCTCATGATTTGCGCAGCCCGTTTACTTCAATTATGGGGTTTATAAACATTCTTCTTACCGATTACAAAGATATGGAAGATGATGAAGTTTTAGATTTACTCAACTCCCTTAATACCGTATCGGGCAATGTGCTTAATATGGTTGTGAATTTATTGGAGTTCAGCAGGTTCCAGCTTGGGCGTATGGAATTTGCTCCCAAAATGATAAACCTTAGAGCCATAGTAGAGAATGTTACGGGAATGTTACAGGGGAACCTGAACAAAAAGCAGATAAAGCTTTTCAATAATGTTCCGGAAGAACAACAAGTTTTCGCGGATGATAAAATGCTTCTTTCCGTTATGCAAAACCTTATTGCAAATGCAATAAAATTTACTTTTGATGGAGGCAGTATTTTTGTATCCGTGGAAAATGAATCTGATGGTTACCTTCCTATTAATGTGAGAGATGAGGGAATAGGAATGAGTCCGGGGCAGATTGATAATTTATTCAAACTTGAGAAAATTCATTCAAGCTTGGGCACCCGGAGTGAACATGGTACCGGATTGGGATTAATTCTTGTAAAAGATTTTATTAAAAAGCACAATGGCTCGGTAACAGTTAGCAGTGAAGTTGGGAAAGGTACAACTTTTAAAATTACACTTCCCGTTCAGGCTTCTTCCTGATCCCTCAACCTAAAACGCCCACCGGATACTTAATCCACCCTGTGCAGATTCACTGTCGTAATTACTTTCATTAAACCGGCTTCTTTTTACATATTGTAACGCAATGCTCAGGTTGCGGGCAGATTTCCAGTGTAGTCTCAGGTGCCATCCTATTGCATCGGTTAATATATAGGTGTAACTTTCCCCTGTATTATAATACTCGTTTTCGAATAATGGAAAGCTCGTGGAATTAAACGCGTTCAGAAATATCCTGCCGGATAATTGTAACGATTCTATTACCCGCCATATCAACTCCGTCGAGAGCAGCATCGTCATGTTCGAGCTGCTTCCATAGGGATACCCGTTGATATTTATATCAACTTTTTGATTCGCGGTAATTGTTCTGCCAAGTTTAAACCGAGCTTCCAATTTTCCTGAGGAAACCGAGTATGTGCCTGAAGGAGAATAGGCACTTTGCCCGCTCCTTATGCTGTTTTTATAGCGGAGTGAAAAAATGACATTCGTCCTGCTGGTAAAATCAACTGAGGTATATGCTCCCAATTCAACTCCCGAATTATAGGAAATGCTTTGTATTACCGCCTCGCGGGCTGTATAATAGTCAGCAAACAAACCCATGTTCCGGTCGCCAAATCTCCGGTTGTATGCAAAGCCAATGCCCGTTTCACCATTCCCGAATATGCTTATCTGCCTGAATGGCTTGCCCTGCAAATTATAAAAACCGGAATTGTAGTTCCGCACTGAAAGTAATACAGAATGCCCGTTGGCTGAGGAGAGCCCTGCACTAATAAACACGCCTGTTTTTTTATTGGCGAGTGAAAGCTCACTGATGATGGTAAAGTTTTTATGTTGATAGAGGGCATGCAATCCAAAAATAAAATTTTCAGTCGTGGTCTGGGGTTTTACAATTGTATCAAATTTGCTTAACGCTGCCAGCGCGGAAACATAGATATTGTTCCCCGGATGGAAACTTAAACCGGCACCCTGCATCTGTTCGTTTACTAATCCCTCTCGTGCCGTTTCATAATCTGTCCGGTGCATACCTGAAGTACTCAACCGGTATATCGATGATTCATCATCAGTGTATAACAAGGCATCATATTTCCGGGTTGAGAAAAAAGGAGATAGAGTAAAATCATTCAAGGCAATTTCAACAGCTGCACCCCGGAAAAAGTTGCTTTCACCATAGCCAGTGTGCGGTTCAAATCCTTTTGGACCCGAGAGCAGGGAGCTGAATATAAAACGGTTTTTCGTGTGCTGCCGCGGTCCGCAAAAAACTAAACCCACTCCAAAATCAACGGTGTAGTCTCCGAGGATGAGCTCATCTACAAGGCCCAAAGGAGGTGTTTTTAATGTGAATGAAAAATAATCGGTATAACTTAACTCACCCGGGTCTTTTTCAAAAAATATACCGCCAAATAAACCATTGTCTTTGTTTACCTGAATGTTCCCGGCAGAATAGCGTAAGTCGCCAAGATAATAATTCCCGCCATTCCGTGGTGTGTTTTCTTTGTAATTATATTGTATCTCGGAATGGAAATCAGCCGGGAGTACAACATGCACGGGTGCGATGGGTTCCTGTTCAAATCCGGTTATAATAAATGGTAAACACAGGGGAGCCACATTCTGGTTAAAGAGGCTGCTGTCCAGCAAAACTGCTTCAGTTATGTTAGGGCCGTTCGTTTTCCTGAAATCGAGGATAGCAACCGCGGTTTGGAAATCGATAAATGGGATTGCAAGTAAGCCGCCAAGATCCACAGAATTAATCCTTACTGGGTTCTGATAATAGTATTCCAACTGCTCTATGTGCTGTTCTAACACAACATCCGAATTGCTGCGCGTGAGCGCTTGAACGAGCGCAAAATACAAACTGTCCCGGTGAGTTTGCTGGGCAAAGGTCTCATGGTTGACAGTAAACAATAAACCAATGCACAATACAAAAAAGCAAAACCGGAAGTTAGCTGACATTTGATAATCCCAAAAAATTAGTATATAAACCGTAAACCAAGTTGATGTGAATAACCCAGCTCAGGGTTGTTGGAGAGTGCATAGATAAAACTGGCTGGTTTAACCAGCAACTCAAGCCCGCAGCTTAGTTGCGCCGGTGAGCCGCTGTAACCGATGAGCAACTCAAGATTCCCGGTTACACGGTACGTGCTGCCGATATGCAATTGCACTGGTACCAAACTCTCTTTTTCAATTGCGGCAAAGACATGCAGTTCCTCCTGCCCGAAGCTGAGACCGGTATTGTATAGAACCGGTAAATGGGCTTTGCTTTTACCAATTGTCTGATTCGTGAGGTTTTGTATGGCGGCTCCCCATGAAATCTCATCGCTAATTTTGTATGTTATCCCTGCGTTTGGATAGATTGCCGTTGCGTTACCGTAGTTTTTAATTGTTATGGTTACGGAGCTTAAACCTAAACCGAGACTTGCCCTGCCCGAAATTTGCGCAGCATAAACTGCTGAAAAGGTTATCCGGTTATATAACGAAAATCCATAAGCTGTAACCGCAGCTGCAACATGGCTGCCGCTAACTGATTGATATGCAGAAGCCGCGGCGGTTTTTAGTTCAGGTAAACCAAACGGGGCGGGGGAGTAGTAACATGAGAATTCATTGGACGGCATCTGAGTGATTAATGCGGGATTGATAAAAAGACTCATTCCATCCTGTAGATAAGCTACGGATGAATGCTCAACTGCCACCTGTTTTGCGCCGGGTAGAATTTGCCCATGCAAACACTGGCATAAAATACAACAGAAAAAGATATAAAAATTCGTCGCCCTTAACACGTGATTGCCAAAATTTGTATTTTAATTACGAGAATTTACAAATAATACATGTAGCTATGAAACAAATTCAGTTTTTACTTGTCCTTCTATTTATAACCGGGTTAAAAGCTCAGGAACTTGATGCCACGGTATCGGTCGATTATCAGAATCTTCCGGTTGTCAATAAAGAAAGCCTTGAAAAATTTGCTGGTGACGTGCAAAACTATCTTAACAGTACACGCTTTACAGGAACAGATTGGAAGTACGCTAAAATTAAGTGTAATTTTAATATACAGATTACGAGCGCTGAAAGCGAGATTAACTATTCCGGGCAGTCTTTGGTGCTTTCACAGCGCAAGGTTTATAAATCGGGTGATATATCTCCCATGCTGCGTGTGTTTGATAATACCTGGTCATTTGTCTATGAAAAAAATCAGTCGTTTTACTTTAACGCGTCGGTATTTAATCCGCTTCTCAGCTTTTTTGATTATTATGCCTACCTTATTATTGGCTTGGAGTCGGACTCATGGGAAAAACTGAGCGGCACGCCTTTTTATTACAAAGCTAACGACATCGTTAACATAGCCCGCAACTCATCACAAAGTAAGGGTTGGGATCCGGGTTCAGGTAATTTTAACCGCAGGGATCTTGTAGAGAATCTTTTGGCTGAAAAGTACCGCGTTGTCCGGGAAGGCATATCCGACTATCACTACGCGATAGATTTACTGGCACAGAGGCCGGGAAACCCCCAAAAAAGGGAGATTTACGTGAAAACCGGGCAAGAAAAGATTGTCAATTTTATCAAATCGCTCGATGCCATACGGACGAAGTTTGATGTAAACGCGGTATTCATAATAGAAAAGCTGAGAACCTATCCCGATAAAACAGTATTTAAGACACTCCGGCAAGTTGATCCGAGCCACACGGCAAAATATGATGATGCATTGCGGAATTAAATTGCTTTATTCTGAAAATTTTAATAATTTTAAATTCTGAATAAATACTGCCTTGTAGTGTAATTGGCAACACGTCTGACTCTGGATCAGAAGACTCTAGGTTCGAGCCCTAGCGAGGCAGCTAACAAAAGCGAAGTACATGCTTCGCTTTTTGCATTTTAAAGGGAAGGGGAATAGAGAATGAAGAATGAAGAATGGAGAATTCCGCATGCGATTAAATCAATCTCAAATGGGATTTTTTTATTTAGTGAGATTATGTTTGGGTAACTTATAAATGGCGAGTGTAGCAAAAAAGAATACATTTCAAATGCCGCAACGGTAAGTGTGAAAAACTTAAACTTGGTAATTTTGGAATAACTGTATTGGGCTGAAGTCAATGTGCTTTTAGTTTTTCACCCTCGGTTAAACCGCTGGCAATTTAAGTAATTGCATTTTTTACAGCCAACAATGCGGCTATTTTAAATTTGCCCCCGGATTCAGAGGCTGTGTTAATACTCCAACTTAATGTATATATGTACAATAATTGTGCATATATACCACGAAAAATACTTAGTACTTTTTATCCATTTGTTTGTTCCGAGTTTTAACGCAGCCTCTTCATCCGGGTGATCATAAGTCCTACCGCAAAACGGGCTTCAGCCCAATTTCATCGCTGATGAAGTTTTATTTAAGCAACGCCGTATTGTCATACCGTGTTACTAAAAGTGGTAGCAGGGAAAGAACTTCTAAAGCCAATACCTTATACAACCTAAATAATAAGTATTGGTTTCACCATTTGTCAAGGGCAAAATTATTACTAGGCTCAAAGTTTAAATAAGTTAATGTAATTCAAACCTTGCGAATTTTTAATTTGACTTAGACGGAAATAAGTGCTATGTTAAAAATGTGTGACTTGTGTTACTTTTTTCTGTTTCCGTTTGTAGTATTACGTTTTTCGGGTAATATTGAGATATAATAAATATATAGAACTGATTGGTTTATCATGAGGTTGCAAAAAAAATTCTTTGGTCTTTCAGGTACTTTTTTAAGCATTGTCGTTGGTATGAGCGGCGTTTTTGTCGTGCTCGGCTTACTCTACTATCAGTACACGAAGGAGTCGCTTCTTAAAACAGAATTCGAGAATCTAGGGATAATAGCTGAACTGAAAAGCGACCAACTCGAACTATGGTACAAGGAGCGAGTTAACGATGCTGTTGTATTTACAAAAAGCCCCCTGTTTATCGCCTCAGTCGAGAATCTGATTGCCTCGCC
>JACPGF010000289.1:1522-3130 GCA_016182615.1 Ignavibacteriales bacterium | reverse complement strand
GTTCAGCAGAAAGCCTGATAACTTTTGCATAACACCCTCCTTCAAAATTAAAGACACTTCCTTGGCTCCAGCCATGTTCATCATCACCGATGAGTTTCCTTTTAGGGTCAGCAGAGAGTGTTGTTTTTCCGGTTCCGCTTAACCCGAAAAACAGGGCAACATCACCAGAATCTCCGACATTTGCCGAACAGTGCATCGGAAGTACATCTTCAAATGTGAGTAAAAAATTCAAAACAGTAAAAATCGATTTTTTAATTTCTCCGCCGTACAACGTGTTTGCTATAATTGCTGTCCGCGCATCAAAGTTTAAGATAATGCCTGTTTCTGATTGTGTGCCGTCAATACGCGGATCGAGCTTAAAGCCCGGAACTGCAATAACGGTAAAATCGGGAGTGAATTTTTTTAGCTGATCTTTATCCTCCGTGGTTATAAACATGTTTCTCACGAAAAGGCTGTGCCAGGCTTTTTCAGTAATTATTCTTACTTTTAAGCGGTAATCCGGGTCAGCACCCGCGTAACAGTCCTGCACGTATAACTCCTCACCCTGAGCCCAAGCTTGTAACCGTCCCATCAATCCGTTAAATTTTTCTAATGAATACGGTTTGTTGTATTGCCCCCACCAAATTTTATTCTCTGTCGATTCTTCACGGACTATATACTTATCAGAGGCTGCACGGGCAGTATGTTTACCGGTATGCACAATAAGCGGACCGTCTTGAGACAGCTTTGCCTCATTCCTAAAAATTGCTTCTTCATAAAGGGCTTCATCAGGAAGATTCCAGTAAACTCGGTCAAGATAGGTAAAGCCATAATTTGAAAGACCGAAATCAGCAGCCAGATCCCGGGCCTGTTTCTGTGCCGGAGTTGCAAATTCAAGATACTTGCTCATACCCAGTCCCTCACCAGTTTTCTGTCACCAATAAATAATTCGTTCGGTGAATCAGGATCAAGAACCCACTTCATGCGTTCAATACCTTCGGTTATATCTTTTATCGACCCGCAATAACTGATGCGCAGATATCCTTCCATGCCGAATTCTACACCCGGTACGGTTAGTACCATAACCTTATCAATAAGAAGATTGGAGAGTTTATGCGAACTTTTTTCGTAAGCACTAAAGTCAGCAAAACAATAAAATGTTCCGTCCGGTTTAGTGACCCTTACACCTTTAAAGGCTTTGAGTCTTTCAATCAATACATTCCGGTTATTTTCAAGGGTACCCCGCAAACTTTCGATGCAAGATTGAATACCATTTAAACCGCCAACGGCGGCTTTCTGTAAAAGTACCGAAGGACCGGACGTCTGATGACCCTGAATATTGGTCATTGCTTCAATTAACTTTTTATTACCAATTGCCCATCCGATCCTGAATCCGGTCATCGCATATAATTTAGATACACCGTTTATGACAATAAGCTTAGAGTTTTCGCTTTTATCCTTTACATAATCATAACAGCTAAGCGGTTTTTTACCGTCAAAAACCAGCCTGTGATAAATGTCATCCATGATAAGGTATATGTCCCGTTTTTCATAAAATTCGATTATTTCAGCAATGAACTGCTCTGAATACATTGCTCCACTGGGATTATTGGGGCTATTAATTATAAT
>JACPGF010000289.1:668-1494 GCA_016182615.1 Ignavibacteriales bacterium | reverse complement strand
AGTTTCGACATTTCCGGATAACTAACCCAATACGGAGCGGGGTAGAGCACTTCTTCCTGTGGGTTAAGAATAGCTTGTAATGCAACCATCAGTGCTTGTTTTGCTCCGGATGATGCAATAACGTTCTCAGGAGCCACAGACCGGTGATAAAACTCCTCAGTGTAACGGATTATGGATTTTTTCAAGGCGGGGATGCCATCTGCCGGCGCATACCGGATTTCTCCGGAATTAAGGTGTGCAGCCGCTGCAAGGATTGCATCAATAGGTGCTTTTGTTTTTGGTTCACCGCCGCCAAGATGAATAACGGGGTCGCCTTTTTCTCTTAAAATCGCTGCTTTTTCATTTAATGCGAGCGTTGGCGAAGGGCTAATCGAACGTGCGATCTGACTTAGACTCATACTGTCCTCAGAAAAAGTAAAAAATAGTATATAAAGTTATTTTGTATAGCACTAAGAAAAAAATAAGGCTGTTATTCAGTTATGGTTTGAAAAGTGCAGGTCAAATGACCTATAAAGGATAATTAAAACGGTCATATAGTTACTAATTGTAAATTATTACGCAAAACAGGGTAAAATGGAATGGAAAAGCGAGAAAAAGAAATTTTTTCGAAAAATGCGTTTTTTTGTTCTGATGATGACAGTACCCAATGAACCAGTCTTTAAAACAAACTGGTTCATCAGGCTCAAATTCAATTAGTCTTCGTCTCCGGTCGTGCTAAACGTCTTTAACAGTCCATTCATCAGTTCATTTTTTTCGGTTTCGGAAAACCGGGCTTCTCCGTGCATAATAAGATAGGGTTTAAACGGCATCTCCCCGGATTTTATTT
>JACPGF010000289.1:0-615 GCA_016182615.1 Ignavibacteriales bacterium | reverse complement strand
GCCAGGAGGCGTGTGCAACGTTGGTGTACCATGGCCATTTTGTTTCATTACTATGGCAGTCCATACAGCCCCGGGTGAACAATTCTTTTGTCCTATTTGAATCCCATTTTACCTGCACGGTAACAGGTGGATTTTCCCGTGTAACCGGAACAAACTGAATACCGGCAAAAATGACGAGCAGTGTGATAATGGATATTCGTACCCATTTCTTTGCGAAAAAATTCTTCATAGCACTCCTTAATTGATTTTTTATCGAATCTGTTTTTTTCGAATTCCGGAAATTATTTGGCTGGTTAATCTATAGAAACACGAAATCAATATAATAATACTCACTGAAATGTTAAAGAGCCATTTTATATCCTCACAACTTACTAATTACATTTAGAGTTTTTTTATCGTATCAGTAACTCTTTATCAATTTCTTTTCGAGATAATGCTTCACATATTACCGGCTGACATGCCGCACAGATAATAAAATCAGAACAACTGACCTCGAAGCAGTGATAAAAAATGCCCAAAAAGCTGGAAGTGTTTGTTTTATAATCACTTGTAAATATTTAGTTCTAAAATACCGATTTAGAATCCCGGATTTGAAAATGATACCAAAAAAGCTTT
>JACPGF010000003.1 GCA_016182615.1 Ignavibacteriales bacterium | reverse complement strand
ATCTGCTTAATCTTGACCACATAGTTTTAGGCGGCGGTGTTATCGAGGCACTACACGGTTTTTATATGCCGCTTATTAAAGAATCATTCAAGGAATATTCACTTCGGGACTCAAGCAAGGCTACAAAAGTAGTAGCATCAAAGTTAATGGATGATGCGGCAATATTTGGCGGAATTGCACTGGCTGAAGAATATCTTGGTATTACACTTTAATAATCTGTTAAAATAGTTTGCATAAACTCAGGCAAACCGGTCTTTTGGCCGGTTTGTTTGTTTATACAAACATGCACAGTTTCTGCTTTTATAGAAATTTTCCCGGAAGCATTAAGTACTTGATAAACAAGCACGAATGAGCTTTCACCCTTATGTTTCATCGCTAACTCAATTTGCACTCTGTCGTGCAATCTGACTGGCTGCATATAGTCCGCTTCAGTATGGATTATGGGGAAGGCCAATTTTTCATTTTGGAATACTGAATTGCCCAAACCATTTTCTAAAACCCATGATTCATAACACTGATGAATAACAGTAAATATATTACCGAAAAACATGATTCCGGCGGGATCACAATCGTTAAACCTGCAGTAATAACTATAAGAATACATTTTTTTAAGAGATTTGTGGATAAATGGCTGATTATACTTGATTTATAACAATCAGCAGGTTAATTTAAATGAAATAATATTGATAATTCAAAAAAAACTATGAAATCCCGAAGCCTGTCTTTACTTGTAGTAACAACAATACTTTTGCCATTTATTCTATTCAATTGCAAGTCCCCAACTGAGTCCTCGGTTACAAATACCGGTACAGGGAACACGGTAAGTTATAGCATAACTATTACCGGATATGTTATCGACCAGAGCAGTCTTGAAGTATTAAGCGATGCATCGGTAATTGTAAAAACCACCGCGGGTAATTTTGGCGGAACGACATCAGCAACAGGTAAATACACTCTGCAGTTTAATCTGGACGCAAGCCAGTTAGTTACTGTTATTACTTCAAAAACCAATTATAAACCAGATACAACAACAATTCTTGCCGAACGGAATGTGACCAACACCGTTAAACCAATTGCATTAAAAAAACTTGCAGGAACTGGTGTTATCACCGGGTCGGGCTCCCCTTCCTCGGTGTATCTTGCTGCCCAAACTGCTCCTTCAATTGGTATCCGCGGGGCAGGCTCGAATGAGGTTGTTAAACTCACTTTTCAGATAGTTGATTCGGCAAACATTCCAATCTCAATCAGCAATGCCGCGGTAGTAAAATTCAAGTTCGGGGCACGGCCAAATGGCGGAGAATTTTTATATCCGGACTTCACGTTAAGCGATAGTTCCGGGCAAGCCTCCGTTTTTGTGACTGCAGGAACGAAAGCTGGTGTTGTACAAGCAATAATCGAAGTAACATCCTCAGGCAAAACAATTACTACCATGCCGGTTAATATTGCCATACATGGCGGATTACCCGATGAAGGACATTTCGGAGTTGCAACACAATACCTTAATTTTGCCGGGTACAATATATTTGGGCTTAAAAATTCAATTAGTGCCTATCTCGGTGATAAATACGGTAACCCTGTTAAACCGGGGACAACCGTTTATTTTACCACAACCGGCGGCATTATCGCGGGCTCAGCACAGTCATCAGAAGATGGTATTGCCTCGGTTTCATTGCTTTCAGCAGAACCACGCCCAACGCATCACACAAGGGGAGCCGGTTTTGCAATTATTACCGCATCTACTGCCAGTGAAAACTCTGTATCATTTTCGAAAACGATAGATGTACTTTTCTCGGGCGTATCACTTTTAACAATAAAACCAAACTCGGTTGATATACCCAATGGTGGCTCGCAGTTATTTGAATATGAAGTGAAAGACCAAAACGATAACCCGTTAGCTCCGGGTACAACTGTTTCGGTTAGTGTTGAAGGTGAAAATGTAAAAGTATCCGGCGCAACAAGTTTTCAAATGCCCGATACACAGAGTAAATCCTATACCAAATTCAGATTTGTTGTTTATGATACTGCTGATACGGTGGATGTGGTAAAACCGGTAAACATAAAAGTAACTTCAAGCGGGTCTAACGGAGCTTCAGAATTAAACATCAGCGGTACTGCCCGTTAATGGGGGAGGCTAATTCCCGGTAAGTAACGCTAGAAAAATCCCGGCTGATACGGCTGCATTGAGTGATTCACCCGCGCCGGTACCGGGTATAACTAATTGCATATCACTCAGTGACAGTAAATCCGGTGCAACACCATGTGCCTCGCTGCCAATGATAATGAGCAGAGGTCTGTTATCTCTTTTAAACTCCTTTAGTTTTTCACCTTGTAAGTGTGCCGATGCTACAATATATCCCTTTTCCTTCAGCAGATTAACTGCTTTCCCAGCCGGGTCGTGATAGATATTTTCGGAGAATACCGCTCCCAAACTGCTCCGTACAACCTTCGGATTATATTCATCCGCGCAATCCTCGCTCACGATAATATCCGAAACGCCAAACCATTGTGCTGTTCTTAATATGGTTCCAAGATTGCCAGGGTCGCTAATCCGGTCAAGGTAGAGGACTGTTTTGCTGTTGATAGCTTGAATCGCGTGCGGAGTTTTGGGTATTCTAATCACCGCACCAATACCTTGCGGAGATTCGGTTTCGGCAAGCCTTGCAAAGTCCTCATTGGTTACCAAAGTACAAATATATTTGTTGAATGCTGAAGGCATTACATCATGCTGCTTATGTAATCTGGACTCAGAAAATAATATCTCTTCAACAATCAAGTTACACTTTAAAGCTTCATCAAGCAGCCTGAACCCTTCAATGAACATTCTGCCCTGTTCTGCACGGAATTTCTTTTTACCCAGCTGCAACAGTTGTTTCAGTGAGTTTTTGGTTATCAGTTCCATCTAAATTTCTTCTGTACTTTTAAGCAGATTCAAAAGATAGTCCCACGAATACAAGCCTGTATTATGCCCGTCCTTCCAATCAATCTGAATGGCATATCCGCCAACAGTCTGAATACCTGCAATTTTATATGACTCCGCAGTTTTGGGAGGCTGTTCGGCTGGCTTAAAAGTCCTCAGTAAAATTGTTTCACCTTTACAACCCGCGCAAGGGCATTCATCCCTGAGCAATTGCAGAGGAAAATGCCACTGCGAATTATCATCCCATGTAATGTGTAACTGCTGGTTTTGAATTTTAATTTGAACAGGGTTATGTGTCATTTTTTTTACTCGAAAAGAACGGTTAATAGTTGCGCAATAATGGTCTTTTCATCAAAACGGGAGGTTTTAATGCTGATATCTGCTTCTAACAATGCCTTGCTTATGTTTTTCAAACGGTACGCAGGATATTTTTTTACTGCCTGCACGTATTTGGGATACGTCCAGGCAGGAATGCCAAGTATCCGGGCAGCATCAATCGGCTGTAGTTTTTTATCGATAATCTCGGGCATCCGGGCAATAGAGGTGAAATATTTGTTCAGGTATCCCAATAAAATCAATGGATGTTCACCCTGATGCATCAGCGCAAATGCTACTTTAAAAGCTTCTTTCGGCTTATTGTTTTCTATTGCTTTATCAAGGTCAAAAATCTGATATTTTTTGGTTGCAACAACCTGCGCATTGATAATCTCTGTTGTTACCCGCTGCTGCTCGCCCATGTAGAGCAAAACTTTTTCCATCTGCATTTCAAGCACATTACGCTCCTCACCGCAAATTAAAAGCAGATACCTTGCATCATCATGGGATATAGTTTTACTTTTCTTGGAAAAAGTTTGTATAACCCACTCTTCAAGTGAGTCTGCTCGCAGCGATTTACACTCGAAGGCGAATCCCTTTTCGGTGAGAACCTTTAGATAATCCGCTGAAAACGAAGTAATTTTACCTGCACTTGATATGAGTATATGAGTGTGCGAAGGCGGGTCTTTAAAAATCTGGGTAAACCGCGACTTTTCCTTCTCCGCCCTCTGCTCAAACTCTTTGATAATTATTATTTTTTTTTGACCGCCGAGAGGATAGGATTGAATATCACTCAGAATTTCCTCAGCGGGTGCTTTGGCATAATATACCCTTTTATCAAAATCCATATTAACAGATTGCGCAAAGGTTTCATCGAGAAACTCGATTGTTTGGTCAATCTGATAGGTATCATCACCAAATAAAAAGTACACCGGATAGTAGTGCCTCTTTTTAATATATGGTTCTATTTCCTGAACTGAGGGTATGGCTTGTTTGCCCATTATGCTTCGGTTTTTTGAATAGTCACTTTTTTAATAACGACATCGACAACAGGTTTATCCGACGGTTTGTGTGTTTTAACTTTGCCAATAGCACTCAGTACATCTATTCCGCCAATAACTTTACCAAACACCGAATGTTTATTATCTAACCACGGCGTAGGGATTAACGTTATAAAAAACTGGCTGCCATTGGTTCCGGGGCCAGCATTTGCCATTGAAAGTATGCCAGCTGCATTGTGACGCAAATGCGGTTGAAATTCATCGTCAAATTTCTTTCCGTAAATACTTTCACCGCCACGGCCTGTACCGGTCGGGTCACCGCCCTGAATCATAAATTCATCAATAATACGATGAAAGATAATACCGTTGTAATATCCTTTCTCGGACAAACCGACAAAATTCTGCACTGTTTTCGGGACATCCTTTTCGAATAATTCGATTTCGATGTTACCCATTGATGTTTCCATGATAGCTTTTACCATGATATTCTCCTTATGGTTGGATGATGTTCATACCGAGCAATGCCAGAATAATTATTCCTATTGCTATCCGGTAGTAAATAAAAACAAAGGTAGTATTTTTTTTAAGATATTTTAATAATAAATCAATTGCCATATATCCGCTAATGCCGGATGCAATTGTTGCAATCAGTGTGGCGAGCAGCATGTCATTATCCATAAAGACAAGACTGTGTTTTAATTCAAGCAAACCACTGGCGAATATTGCGGGGATACTAATTAAAAATGAAAAACGCGCTGCGGTCTCACGGGTCAAACCGCAAAACAATCCACCCGTTATTGTGGTGCCCGAGCGTGAGGAACCGGGAATAAGGGCAATAGCCTGCGCAACACCTATAATCAGAGCATCTTTCCATGTCAGGTCTTCCATGGATCTCTTAAACTTCGCGGTTTTTTCGGCTATAGCTAAAATAATTGCTAAAACAATTAAACTGCCTGAAATAACATACAGATTTTTCGTTAATACGCCTTCGATAATACTTTTAAATCCAAGCCCGAAAACAACAATGGGAACCGTGCCTAGTGAAATAAACCAACCCATTTTCGCATTAAGAGACTGTTCCTTGTAAAAGTAAATACAGACGGCAGCAAGGGTGCCTAATTGGATAACAGCTATAAAAGCGGTCCAATGTTCAGGATGTTCCGTGGATATTTTGCCCATCAGTTTTCCGGCTAATGTTAAATGACCAGTGCTGCTGATTGGCAAAAACTCTGAAATGCCTTGTATTATTCCTAATATAATTGCCTCAATAACGGACAAACGACCTCCTAAAATTTGTAAAGAATACCGATTTTAACACCGGCAGAAAAATTATTAAAACTTATTTCACCGCCTGTGGATGGCTGCTTCAGCGCTGCCCCATCATGCTCCGGCGCACCGATTATATCATACGCGAGATTGCCGTTCAGATATACAAACGCCTCAGTGGAAAGTGCGGTTGCAGCATCAAATGCCCCAAAAATACCGAATCCGGTTTTTGTATATTCAACCTCATTGGTAAATCCGGGTGTCGTCTCAGTCATTGCTAATAGCCGTGGCCCAACGCCCCCGCCTAAACGGAATTGATACCCGGCTCCCGGGAAAAGTTTATACAAGCATATACTAGGTTTCAGAATTGTATAATTTAATTTATAGCGGCTGCCATAACCTGCAATATCATATTCATTCGAGGAAAACATATAATCTAGCTGTATGGATGCTTCAATATCGGTCCGCACCTGGTAATTACCTTCAACGGATAAAACCAGACTTGAAGAGAAACTGCTAACCTGGCTTTCTGAACCGGTTATATACACTAAATAGTCGTGAACATCGGGATTGCCGACAAAACTTAGACCCATAGACCCGCTTGCGGAAAAAGGGGTTTGACCTTGCAAAGATACAATGCAAACGAGTGTAACAAAAAAAACTTTAATACTTTTAATCATGTGCTTTCCTCCGTTTCAACTTCTTCAATTACCGATTGTTTCAGTTTGCCATACCGTTTCCTGAATGAGAAAAAGTACGCCAGCCCAATAATAATAGATGCAACGTATGAAATTGCGTGTGTTAGAAAAGCGTATAAAATACTGCTATATGCTTCAGCAGCGTAAAGCATAACCAGTACCGCTTTAGTAATCGTATGGTAAGACCCGATACCGCCCGGGGTAGGAATCATTACACCAATCGCGCTAATGCTCATTACTATCCAAGCCATTGAGAATGAACAATTCATAATTTTGTCCATACCAACCATGTAAAAACCAAGATACGATGTGAAACCATAATTAAGCATAATGGCAGCACTTAGAATCAGCGTTTTTATCACAGAGCCGCTGCTGCCGAGTACCGAAAAACCGTTTGTTAGTTTTTGCAGGGTTGTAAGTATAAACTCACTTGACCGTTTAGAAAAACGGTGTACGGTATTAAGTACAAGTTTTTCCAGTATAACAGGATGTTTTAAAAGAAACAACAAAAATACGCAGAATAACGCGAAAATAATCAACCCGATAATAAAGGTTGTTTTTAACCAAGGGAATTGCGCATATATATTGCCATCGTACAATGCCCCGGCAATAAGAATGGATAATCCAAAGCCAATGATATCAATAAAGCGCTCAAGCATTATTGAGCCAAGAGTTGATATTCTCGAAATTCCCTCGTACTGCCCGAGCAATAATGCACGGGTAATTTCTCCCAGTCTCGGGATGACATTATTTACTCCATACCCCACCATTAATGCACCAAACGCGTGATGCACGGAAACATCTTTTTTAACATTAGACAGGAGAACTTTCCAACGCAACGCACGGAGCCAATGCGAAAGAACCGTTGAAATGGCGAAGATAACGACAAGTATCCCGGATACTTTTGAGAATGACTGCCAGAATAAGTTGAAATCGATGCCTTTAAAAGCGATATACAGGAATATCAGTGCTAAGACTACTGAGAATAATGTACCGGCTATTTCTTTTCCTGAAACCGGCTTTTTATCGGAGGTCAATTATTTTTACTCCCTTCAATTCTCCGGGAGTAAATAGCTGTTCATCTGGAGCGGTTAATTTCCAACCTGCAAACAGTATAGATTGCTTGTTGCCCCCACGGTCGGTTAAGCTTATTTTTTGAAGAGTAAAGTCTTTATTCAGCACACAAATAATAGTACTAAAATGTGTTGTTGCCTTTTTTGAAGTAAGGGTTATTATTTGCCTGCCATCCTCTATTGCTTCACTTATTTGCGAAACGGATGGGTAATATGTCATTATTTTATTAAAGGAAAGCAAACTGGCATCTTGTTCATCATAGGCCGAAATAATCACTTTTTTAGCTGATTTTTGCAGGTTCCAAGTTGTTTTTCCATCCGAAACGATGAGCATATTTTTAAAATCAACCCGTGTTTTATTCTCTTTTTTGTGAAATAACTTTCCACTTCCACCCAAGCCATCAATTGAAACACTTACTTCGAATCCGGAAATAGAGTTGTACAAATCTTGAACTTTTTTAAATGAACCTGTCCCCTGCGCGGATGCGGCAAATGACAGTGCTAAGCACCAACAAATTATTCTGAACATAAAATTTCCTTGTGACGGTTGAACTATATACATCATTAGACTCTGCCTTTATACTATAGTTCCCGGAGAATAGTTTCAAGCACCTCGTCATTTTCAACCAGTACAGAGCGGGCTTTGCTGCCATCATTAGGACCTACTATACCGGCTTCCTCAAGCTGATCAACAATACGGGCTGCACGTGCATAGCCAAGCTTAAGGCGGCGCTGTAGTAACGAAACAGACCCCTGCTGATGCTGTACAACAACTCTGGCCGCATCTTCAAATAAGTCATCCACATCCGCCCTGCTCATCCTGCCGCCAGCCTGTTTCTTTTCATAAATGGAAGGGAGGTAATACGGCTTGGAATATCCCGGCTGCATTTTAACTTTATCGGTCAGCCGTTCAACTTCGTCAGTGGATATAAATGCATTCTGTAAACGTATCGGTTTCGGGGTTCCCGGTGGAAGGAAAAGCATATCCCCCCTTCCCAGCAACTGCTCGGCTCCGTTCATATCCAGAATGGTACGAGAATCAATTTTAGTTGCAACCTGATAGCTGATACGTGAAGAAAAATTTGCCTTAATAACACCGGTAATAACATTAACCGATGGCCGTTGTGTTGCAAGAACAAGATGAATACCAACCGCTCGGGCAAGCTGCGCAAGGCGCGCAATCGGCTCTTCAACCTCTTTACCGGAAGTAATCATAAGGTCTGCCAACTCATCCACGATAACTACAATATATGGCAGGAAGTGATGTTTTATCTCGGCGGTGTCTTTAATTACCTTTGTCTTGTCACTAATTTTAATGTTATAATCTATGATATGACGGACACCTGCTTTTGCAAGCCGGTCATATCTTTTTTCCATTTCAATTTCCAATGATTTCAATAGTATTATCGCATTCATCGGCATGGTAACAATATCTTCATCGATATCCGGGCAAATTGCAAGATAATGCTGCCGTAATTTTTGGTAGAAGGATAACTCAATTTTCTTCGGGTCAATAATGGCAATCTTTATTCTACCGGGATGCATGGAGAACAGAATACTCGCAAGCATCATATTGATACCAACCGATTTACCACTGCCCGTTGAACCGGCAACAAGTAAATGCGGCATTTTTGCCAGATCGGTAACATAAATATCGCCAGAAATAGTCTTACCGAGAGCAAGAGGGATGCAAATTTTCGCATTTTTCATGCTTGCTAAAACTTCCGGTTCAGGTTCCTTGCCTAAGGCAATAATTTCCGCCGAGGAGGTTTTCATGCCGCCAATAACTGACTTTGCCGATACGGGGCAAGGTTGTTGGTTTGGGATCTCCACGCCGATATAACTTTTACCCGGTATTGGAGCAATAATACGGATACCTCTGGCTGCTAAGGCGAGCGCAATATCGTTTTCAAGCGCAACTATCCGGCTTATTTTTACACCGGGTGCCGGCTTAATTTCGAATAGTGTAACCACCGGACCCGGTGTCACTTCAATATCATCAATCTGAATATCAAAAAGGGCTAATTTTTCTTTTAATAACTCTGCATTTCGCCTCAGTTCCTCTTCGTCCACCCTGAAATCTTCATCCGGTAAACTCTCCAGAATATCGGTATCAGGAATGTTGTACCTAAGCCTTTCGTTCCACTGATCCGGTTTCTGATCTTCACCCTGACGGAGCGCTAATACTTCAGATTCTTCAATTTCTTCTATCTTTTCCTTTTCAGGCTTCTCAACGGGTGCTTCAGCCGTAACGGCAATTTTTTCTTTCCCCTTCTTCTTGGTTTCCGTTTCAAGAGTTTCCTTAAGGTTTATACGGATAACCGTATCAGGCGACTCAATAATTTCCGCGAAATCTCCAACCGTTTCTGTCTCTTCAAAGGTTATTTCAGGTTTAGCCTGTTTTTCTTTTTTCTTTTTTTCTTTACTAACCGTCTCGGATTTTGCCGCTGTTTCCGCGGTTATTGTCGCTTCTTCAGCATCAACCTCTTTTTTGGTAAAGAGTGTCTTAATTTTTTCGCCAAGCCACAAAACAATTTTTTCTATTTCAATATCGAATGTGTAGATATATAAAACTGTCAGCGCGGTAAGGATAAGGAGAAAAGCACCGATTGCACCGGCGAGATTTGCCATTAGTGAAGCTAAAAAGATTCCCACTTTGCCAGGTACATAGGGCGAAGTACCTAAAAGCCAGTCTTTTACGAAAAAGATACCCGTAAATGACGAAAAGCAAAGCGCGTTGAATATGACAAAACTGCTGATATTCAATAATCTTTTCAATTCGATTACCTTGAACTGAGAGTAAGCCCACAAAAAGATAAGAAATGGAAAGATGATTGCAGCAATACCGAGTGTATTTTGGACAGTAAAATGAGCAAGATACGCACCCCAGATACCTAATAGGTTATTGATACCATGCCGCTCGGTTTGGGCTTCATCCGTGATGGTTATCGCGGTCGAGTCAACAGGCACGTATTCGGGTGTATGTAACCCGAATACTTCACCTATTGTAAAATGCAAATGATCAATATCTTTGCTGCTAAAAGAAACGATACTGACAAGAAAGAAAATGCCGACAAGAAAAAGAACAACACCGATTATCTTCTGTTTTTTCAGGTGACTCGATGAACTATCCCTTTTACTTTTGGGTTCGTTTTCGTTTTCTTTCGTGTTTTTTTTAGCCATGCTATATAATCGGTTACCGGGTTAAGCTTTAATAATGTTCGAAATAAATATCGGGACTATCTGCGAAACAGAGACATGGCTGCAGTAATCTATATCTGCCGCGAAGCCATTTTCCAGCAATAGTTTTCCATGTTCTGAGTTTTGCATCATCCCGGATATATCCGCACCATAATTATTTGCCAGTAAAATAGCGGCACTTGCAGAATCGGAAATACTATACGAACCAAGACTCTGAAGTAACTTAATCAATAAACCGGCACATACGTTATCCTCGAGGCTGAACTGATTGTTCCTGCCAGCACAGATAATCTCAATGTCCTTGCCGGTATTCGCGAGATACTCCGCGGATGCCTGCAAATTAAGAAAAGCACATACGATTGTCTGCTCGGAAAATCTGGTTTTAACCAGTGCCTTCGTGCCGTTCGTCGTATAAATTACTACCGATTTATCTTTAACAGTCTCCGGTGTAAACTCCAACGGGCTGTTGCCGAGATTAAATCCTTCAATCTGAATCGTGTTCCGCTCCCCTGCAAGCAAGGTTCGGCCGCCAAACAAATTGCCGGAAATTTTCATCGCGAATTCTATGGAACCAACAGGTATTACTTCCTGGGCACCATTTCCCATAGCAGTTATAATCGAAGATGTCGCTCGCAGCACATCAATAACCACAACGGTTCTGTCGGAAAGATATAACTCATCAACAGTACCGGGTGAAAAATGTAGATTGATTTTCATGTATGTTTGAAACGTATTTATCGTTCAACAAATGGAAGTTTTACAATAACGGCCGGATATTCTTTGCCACGGATGACAAAAAATAATGGTTTACCGGAGTTAAGCACTTCAGTATCTATATATGCAAGTGCAACGGGTTTATCAAGCATCGGGCTGATAGAACCACTTGTTACAACGCCTGCTTTTTTACCATCACAGAAAACTTCACAGCCATGCCGGGGAATGAATTTTTCCTCGCCGGTTAACGGGGTCAATTTCCGTTTCAATCCCTCCGACTTTGCAGCAGTCAGTGCATCTTTACCGTTAAAAGCCGGTTTGTTCAATCTGGTTATCCAGCTTAAACCCGCTTCAAGTGGATTGGTAGTCGCGTCTATATCGTTACCATATAAGCAAAATCCCATCTCAAGACGTAGTGTATCACGTGCACCAAGGCCTACGGGTTGAATGCCTAACTCAGCACCGGCAGCAAATAAATCATTCCAAAGTGTTGTTGCAGCAGCTGCATCACCTTTAAAGTACAACTCGTATCCGAGTTCCCCGGTGTAACCGGTTCTCGAAACGATAAAGTCAAACCCATACAACTGAGCAGTTGTAAAGTGATAGTATTCAATATCGAAAGCTCTATTAAACACTTTCTCAACTATTTTACCGGAATTCGGTCCTTGAACAGCCAGTAATGAGTATGCATCACTCTGATTATCAATTTCAACTCCGTCGGTATTGTTTTCAACCATCCAGTTATAATCTTTTTCGATGTTTGAAGCATTTATCACTAAGAAGTATTCTTTGTCGGAAATACAGTACACGAGTAAATCATCAACAATTCCGCCATCATGATAACACATAGCAGAATATTGTACTCTTCCGGGGAAAAGTTTTGTAACATCGTTTACGGTAATTTTTTGAACAAATTTTTGCGCGTGTTCACCACGGATATAAACTTCACCCATGTGGCTTACATCAAAGACACCGGCTGCAGTCCTAACTGCTTTATGCTCCTGTAAAATAGAACTGTACTGAACCGGCATTGCATAGCCTGCAAAATCTACTAATTTTGCGTTTAACGATTTATGTATTTCGAAAAACTTCGTCTGTTTCAAGGTAATTATCCTTTAATAATTATTTTGCTGATTTTTTGTGGTCTGCAAGAAATTTCTGTAAACCAATATCTGTAAGAGGATGATTAAATAGACTCTCTATAACTTTAAAAGGGATAGTGCAAACATCAGCACCAATCAGGCATGCATCAACAAAATGCAGCGGGTGGCGCACGCTTGCAACTAACACTTCTGTATTAAAAGCATAATTATTATATATCTGTACTATTTGTGAAATCAATTCCATTCCATCGGCACTAATGTCATCCAAGCGGCCAACAAAAGGACTAATGTATGAAGCACCTGCTTTTGCGGCTAAAACCGCCTGAGATGCGGAGAAACACAGCGTTACGTTTGTTTTAATTCCTTCGGCCGTGAATGTTTTAACCGCTTTTAATCCCTCTTTAATTAGGGGGACTTTCACCACAATATTCTTGTGGATTTCATCCAGTAATTGGCGGAATTCCTTTCCTTCTTTAGCAACTAAAGACGGATTGGTTGTTACACCATCAAGCAAACCCATCGCGTTAGCTTCTTTTATTTCATTCAGGTTCGCGGTATCGATAAATATTTTCATGGTAACCTCGTTATCAAATTGTGGTAAAATCTTCTGTTATATCTTCTTTAGTTTTTTTACTGAAGAACCGGAAATTTGCAGCACTCATCTGATCATCTGCTTCAATTTTGAAGAAGATGAAATATTTTAATTGCAGTTTCATGTGCAAAGTGGGGAATCCTTCTTTTAATTTTTCGGCAATACTGGTATGACAACGCAAGATAATAAATGTATCTTTTCCCTCAAACCGGTATCTGCGGAGCCACTCTTCAAGCTCATGGATAATCTGTGATTTTTTTACAAGGGTGCCGCTGCCCATGCAAACCGGACAGGTTTCTGTTACAGCCTGCAAAATATTCTGGCGTATTCTTTGCCGGGTAATTTGAATAAGTCCAAAATCAGACATGGGTAAAATAGAAACTTTTGCCCGGTCTTTTTTGAATTCTTTTTTCAATTCATCATACACTTTTTTACGGTTTTTATCGTCTTCGAGATCAATAAAATCGACAACAATAAGGCCGCCAATATCACGGAGGCGTAACTGCCTCACAATTTCACGGGCACCCTCAAGATCGGTTTTCAAGGAATTCATTTCCTGCTCTTTGTTTGCAGCATATTTACCGCTGTTCACGTCAATAACTACCATTGCTTCGGTATGTTCAATTATCAGGTATCCGCCGGTTTTTAACGCCACCTTGCGGGCAAACAACGATTTAATCTGCTCCTCAACCCTGAACGACTCGTAAATTGACTTATTTGCTTTAAAATGTTCAACCCGGCTAATCCATTCAGGATGAACCATGTTAATGTACTCTTTAACCTGCTTGAACATTTTCCGGTTATCAATATGGATTTTTGAAACTTCTGATGAGAACAAATCTCTGATAACACTAATGGTGGTTGTCAAATCCTGATATACTAATGTTGGGGGTTTTTCTTCGCGTGCTTTAACTACAATATCTTCCCATATTTTTTTTAGGAAGCGCAAATCTTCGGTAAGGGCTTCTTCGGATTGATTCCTTGCAACTGTACGTATTATCAGCCCATAGTTGGGAGGTATTATAGAGCGTGCAATTGATTTGAGGCGTTTTCTTTCCTTGAAATCGGAAATTTTCTTCGAGATACCAATTTTTTTATCATAAGGGAGTAAAACACAAAACCTGCCGGGTATGGAGATGGCGGATGAAACCCTGACACCTTTATTAATGACGGGCTCTTTAGTAATCTGTATGAGGATATCCATGCCTTTATGCAGTTTCGGGATACCATTAATCATCTCTATTTCAGGCAGATGGACTTCAGCAGAACTTTGGTCTGTTGTTTGCGAGGAATCAAAAACCTCATCTTCAGGATCATCGTCAAGCATGGCCTGAAGGTCTTTTGTCTGATCACCAATATCGGAAAAATGGAGAAAAGCATCGTGTTTCAT
>JACPGF010000268.1 GCA_016182615.1 Ignavibacteriales bacterium | reverse complement strand
CTTGCCGTACCACTTGTATTGCAAAAGGAAACCAAAGGCTTGTTATTGCTGGGAGGCAAACTAGACCGCACTCCTTATACTAATGAGGATATTGAATTTATCAGTTCGATTGCCGGGCTCGCGGTTGTTTCTTTGGAAAACCGCCGCCTTTTCCGTGATGCGTTGGAGAAGCAGAAGATGGAAGAGGAACTGGAGATTGCAAAAGGTATTCAAAGGAATCTGTTGCCAAAGGAAATTCCGCAGCTTGAAGGATACGATATCGCTGCTTTTACGGTTCCTTCGAAACATGTCGGAGGCGATTATTATGATATGATTTGGCTGAATGAAAAAGAAATCAATTTTTCAATAGCCGATGTTTCGGGTAAAGGGGTTCCCGCGTCATTATTAATGGCAAGCCTTCAGGCATTTCTTAAATCTGTTTGTAAACAGGGATTTGCCATTGATACGGCAACAAACCTGATAAATGATTTAGTTGTTGAAAACACGTCTGATGGCAGATTTATAACTTTTTTCTGGGGAACATTAAACCCGGAAACGAGAATGTTTACCTATGTTAATGCCGGACATAATCCGCCTTTATTAATCCGTGACAGTAAAATCCAGTATCTCGATAAAGGAGGTATCATACTTGGCGGATGAAAGATGATGTGCTTGTTTTATTTACCGATGGTGTAACAGAAGCTAAAGATGTTAAGGATGATGAATACGGTGACGGCAGGCTTGAGCAGTTTATTGTTAAAAACAAGCAGCTCAACGCGGGAGAAATAATTCACGAGTTGTTGCACGATATGCATGATTTTGTACAGGGGTATCCTCAGTCAGATGATATTACCATTATGGTGCTGAAGGTAAACTGATGAGGTACACTTTATTGAAAGAGTGGTACACGAAAAATTTTTTAGGGATTATATATGCCGTCTCTTCCGGCATCGTTCTGCTTAATATCCTAACACTGTATGCAATATTTACGGTACAAAGAACTTCAAACGATGAATGTCTCTGGCAGCCAGTTAAGCAAAAAAACAACAGTGCACCATTTATTTTCAAGTCAGTTAAAGTTAACGGTGTAACTTGGCAAGCCGGCATACGGGATGGTGATTTTCTGCTTCAGATAAATGATAAGGCAATTAAAACTTCGGCCGAGGCACAGGATATTATCAATAAAATTGAGGAGGGTGGAACAGTTATATATAAAGTACAACGGGGTAAAGAAATTTTTAAAACAACAGTTACCTTAAAAAAACTCGTTGATATTGGTTCGCTCAGCTTTAGTTTGTTTGCTGCAATTTGGTTTATTGTTGGATTTTTAGTATTAATTGCAAAACCGGATGGATATTTACAGCGGCTTTTCTTTTTAGTGGGTGTACTTTTTTCATTAATGAGGTCATTTCCGGTAGTAATGCAGGCTTTGCCTGTTTACGGGTATCATCCGTTATTTATTGCCTATTTTATGCTTATCGTTTGGTGTACAGCGATATTCCCGCTCTACTATTACCGTTTTTTTGCCTTGTTCCCGGGAGAGTCTCAGAAGCCGCTGCATAAATACATTGAGATAACTGTAAAAATATTAGCGGTATTGGCTGCCGGCACCAGTTATTATGTCTATCTATTCCCGAAAGGAATTTTTTTCCTGAACGTTGAGAATCCGCAGTTGCATTCGCTCGCTTTTGTAAATTATTTACGGCCAGCTGCAATTTTAACAAATGTTGCATTTTTTGTCGGCTTTATTATTTTACTTACCAAGTATATCCGGATGAAAGACAAACAGGGAAGAAAAAAAATTACACTGATTTTGATTTCATACGGAGTGGGACAAATCGGATTGTTGTTTTTTGGAACGGTAGCGCCAACAATGGGATATATCGTGTTTAATTCTCCCGAGTATTTCATTCCGATACTTCTCGTGGTTTTTCTGCCCATTGCTTTCGCGGTCTCCATATTCAGGTATAACCTGATGGATGTGAGTACCGTTGTTAAAAACACGATTCTCTATGGAACCGCAACTATAAGTCTGGCGATATTGTATTTTCTTATTGTACTTGGTATGGGGAATGCAATAGGTTCGATGGTGCCACAAATCTATAGCAACATTGTCTCCCTGTTTTTCTTTGTCCTGTTTGCAATCGTGTTTCAGACTAAAAAAGACAATTTTCAGGAGTTACTTACTAAACAGTTTTACCCTGAACAATTCGCCTACCGTAAAGTGCTCATCGGCTTTCACCAAAACCTTTCACAAATTGTGGGGCGGGAAAACATTCTTGATGCACTGATGAACCTAATTGTAAATGTTATTAAAGTACAGAAAGCTGGACTACTTTTAGTACAGCCTGGTAACAATATATACAAATTTGAGCGGCAGCAGAATATGCAGTTTGAGGTAAGTGAATTACTGATACATCCCGAAAAAATTGTTAAGGCAGTTGCAGCAAGAAAAAAAGGGAAAGCCGAAGCGGTATTTGGGCAGGATAATATGCATGAACTTTTTGGAGCAAACACGCATCATTTGCTCGAGCAGGGAGTATTTACCGTCGTCCCACTTATTTGCGGAAAACACGTACCCGGCTTTTTATTGCTCGGTCTCAAGCGTTCGGGTTCACAATTCGGCGGCAAAGATTTATCCTTACTGGCTTCTGTGGCGGGTCAGATTTCAATATCTCTCGAAAATGCAAGATTATACGAAGCTGAGGTTCAGAAAATTGAGCTTGAGAAAGAACTTGATGTTGCCCGCAGGATTCAGCAGAATTTACTGCCAAAACATTTACCCGTGAACCCCAGAGTGGATATCTATGG
>JACPGF010000267.1:840-3007 GCA_016182615.1 Ignavibacteriales bacterium | reverse complement strand
TGGGGAACCAACTCCTAACCATACTTTTACTTTAGCAAACGTTGTCAATCAGGTTCTTCCTGTGTACTATTTCGCAAATGACACTGTTGCAAAAGTTAAAGTTAATAATACCATAAAATTCACTGCTGACATGAGTGATATCTATGGTACAGGCGTTGGTTTTTTTGATCCCAATCAGGATTCAATTCTAATCGCCGGTTTAGACTGGGATAACTTAGGTACCGTTGTATCTGGTGACCGTAAATTGGTTGAAGTTCTTAGCCCTGCTAAAAGATTCAAAACCACAATGACCATTAATGGTCCTTTGGGCGATTCTACTAAATGGAAATTCAGAGCTTATCCTGAAACCCGTTTTACTAATACCGGCTGGGAATTAGGCGAAGACCGTTGGTTCAAATATGTAGCTGAAGGCACAACAGTGACATTACCGGAAATTAAACCGAATATTTCTCCTGCATTGCCTGCTCTTACACATGATGTAACTGCATTCTTTTCCGTTGACATGAATCAGAATCCGAAAAACAAATACAATAACCAACCCATTCCTGCCAGCCAGATTCAGTTCATTGGCCTTAAAGGCGGAAGCGTCCCGATTGGTAACTGGGGCGGCAACTGGGTAGTAGGTGATACAGCTGGTAGTTTAGCTGGTACAGCTACTCTTATTGTGTTGAATGATGCCGGTTTGAATGGTGACGTTGTTGCCGGTGATAAATTCTGGTCAAGAAATGTTGTTTTCCCTACGGGAACAGTTTCAGGTAAAATTGAATTCAAATTTGCTGCAATGTATCCAGGTGCAGATACCGTTAATAGCGGTGCATCACCATTAGATAACGAAGGCGCTTTTGGCTTAAACCATTGGATTCAGATTAAAGATGCAACAACTACCATTGTTACCAGACAAGTATGGGGCATTATGGTTGGTGTTGTTAGTGATAATCCAAAAGTTAAAGTTGATGGATTCAAATTGAATCAGAACTATCCTAATCCTTTCAACCCGACAACAAAATTCTCATACTCAGTTCCTGTTGACGGTAATGTTAGCTTGAAACTCTTCAACGCTATGGGCGAAGAAGTTGCTACCATTTTCAATGGTTTCCAACGTGCTTCATCGTATGATGTTGTTATCGATGGTTACGGCCTTTCAAGTGGCGTTTATTTCTGCCAGATGAATGCCGGAACTTATTCTTCTACCATTAAAATGGTTTTGATGAAATAATTCAAGTAATTATTTTACTAACCCCGCCACTGAATAAGCCGGCGGGGTTTTTTTATACCCGCCGCTTGCTTTGCAACAAAGTTATATTTAGTTTTAAATATTACTTTTTGAAGGTGGATCGTGAAAAGTCTGGTTCTTGCTTTTTTATTGGTAACAGGTTTCAGTTTTGCCGGAACTGTTACGGTAATATTTAAAGTGAACATGGCAGTGCAAATGCAAATAGGCAATTTTATTCCAAATGATCCCCTTGTCGTCCGCGGTAACTTTCAGGTGGATGCAGGGGATCTGGCGGGCAATTGGCAAGGGAACGTATTTACTCTGACAGATACCGATAATGACTCAGTTTTTAGCGTAGCAGCTCAATTTCCTGACACAAAAATCGGGACAATCTACAATTTTAAATTTGTCATGCATGAAGTTTGGGAGTCAAGCCCAAACCACACATTTACTCTGGAAAACTTACTTACTCAAAACCTGCCGATCTATTATTTTGCAAATGATTCGATAGTATTTAACATTGTAACTAATACCATTAAGTTTACTGCCGATTTAACTGGAATTTATGGGAGTGGACCCTCATTTTTTGATCCAAATAATGATTCATTATTTGTTTCGGGATTTTTCGCGGTATCGGGAAATAGCAGGTTGTTTGAAGTCCCAAATCCCCCGAGGCGTTTTAAAACCACATTGACTGTTAAGGGATATCTGGGAGATTCAGTCAAATGGAAATACCGGGCTTTCCCATTGAGTCATTTTAATAACAATGGCTGGGAACTTGGTGAAGACAGGTGGTTTACCTATCAAGCGGACAGCAGTGTTGTTATATTACCAGAAACAAAACCAGAATTTACTGTGGTCTCAACCCCATTAACAACCGATGTGACGGTTTTATTTGTCTGCAATATGAACCACAATGCAGTTAACAGATATACAGGGTTACTAATTCCTATA
>JACPGF010000267.1:0-804 GCA_016182615.1 Ignavibacteriales bacterium | reverse complement strand
TTGGGGAGGTAATTGGTCACTAAGCGATACAGCGGGTCCGAATCCGAGTTTAATAATGCTCAACGATTCTGGGCTATTCGGAGATACAATCGCCGGCGATCACATCTGGAGCCGAAAAGTGGTGTTCCCTGCAGGCACACAGCCGGGAAAAGTTGCCTATAGATTCGGTTGCATGTATAACGGTGCAGATACTGTTAACTACGGATTTGCAGCATTGGATAATGAAACGGGTCCCAGGCTAAACAATACTTTTACTGTTTCACAAACAACTGGCAATATTCGTGTGAATCATGTATGGGGACTGATGTGGGATGCGATAGACCCGCATAAAGTTGATGACATGATTTTTTCACTCAATCAAAATTATCCCAATCCGTTCAATCCTGTTACTACAATTTCTTACGCAATTCCTGAAGACGGGTTTGTCACTCTAACCGTTTACAATACTCTTGGGCAAGAAATCGCTGTGCTTTTTAATGGATTTCATAAAAGCGGGCAATGGAATGTACCCTTTAATGGGCTATCGTTAAGCAGCGGCGTTTACTTTTACTCGCTGCGGGCTGGAAAATTTTCAGCCGCCCGTAAAATGCTGATTGTGAAGTAATATAGGATTAAAACATGAAAAAAAATCTATTGTTACTGCTCTGTATTTCAAGCTATATCTTTGCAGGAACTATACAGGTTACCTTCCGTGTAAACATGAAAGTGCAGATGAAGATGGGATATTTCTTAATATCTGATACAGCCGTTGTCCGCGGTGATTTCCAAATTGATGCAGGTGATATAAACGGGAATTGGCAGGGA
>JACPGF010000260.1 GCA_016182615.1 Ignavibacteriales bacterium | reverse complement strand
TGCCCTTTTTTAGGATTATACCAAAGATAAAATCCTACCCCATTTGTCACAGAGTTTGCCTCCTCATAAGTTGCATCAACAAGGTAAGGATTTTGTGGTACAAATTTTGTAATTATTGTATTTGCATTTTTTTCGTTTTTTGGTCCTACTCCCATTGTCGCATTTGTATAACCAACAGATTCTAATGCTGCCAATTGGTTTATTACTCCAATATTGCAAAAAGTTTTATTATTGTGTGGCTGTAAGTCCATATTATTTAGATTATAAATTTGTTGCTGCTTAACCAGTGCAAGTTCATTAATATTAGGTCCATATTTATCAAGTAATGTATAATCATAACCGACAAATTCATAGTGCTTATAAACCCAACTTCCAACAATTTTATAAATTGCTGCTGAACCGTCATCTACCCAGGTTTCATGTCCATTCTCATCAATAAACCACGAGCTACTTGCCCCATCCGGATCAACAAAGTTCACCGGGTCATCTCCAACGTACACGTACGGCGAGTGGAACTCATCCTCCGGGTCAACAACATGCCACCTGCCAAGCTGCGGGTCGTACCAGCGTGCACCTCCCTGTTCGGGAGGTAAACCGTAGTCGTACCAGTTCAAATTTTCAAAGTCCACGTATTCCTTACCGTTGTACAGGTAGCGGTTTTTGCTTGCCGCCTGGTCAACGATTGGCACCCTAAGTCCAAACGGGTAATAGTAGTCTTCCTGCGTTAAGGTTATGTTGTTGTTGGCAGCAGGCTCAAAAGATACCCGAACGTTGCCGAGATGATCCTTCATGAAATACTCGTACCCGTAAAGCCCGCCACCCTTGGGCAATACCCGCCCCTCGCTAAACGGAAACTGCACAAGGTTGTACGATGTACCCGCGGCGTTGTATTCAAAGCCGCAAATTGTCTGAACTGTGATATTCAGGACCCGCCTGAAAGCCAACGGCGGGCAGGTAAAAGGATTATCAGGATTATTTTGCACGCGTATTAAATGTCCACTTAAATTGTAATTTCTTAGTACAAAAATTTACAAATAATCCGGTAAATTCTTCCTACTTAATTAAACAGCACCCTTTGCTTGAAAGTAAAATAATTTTCGTGTAAAATCTGTCTTATCCTGTAAATCCTTTCACCTGCCCGCCGTTGGCTTTCAGGCGGGTCCTGAGAATCCAGGTTCAGACAATTTCTGCGTTAAGGTTATTTTGTTGTTGGCAGCAGGCTTAAAAGATACCCGCACGTTGCCCAAGTGGTCTTTCATGAAATACTCATACCCGTAAAGCCCGTTACCCTTGGGCAATACCCGCCCTTTGCTTTGTGCAAGGATTTAGGTGAGGCCCTTGCGAAGTTGGTCTTTGTTGAATTGCAACAGAAATGCAATGTACATTTTAGCTCAACTTTGTTTAAACCTAAAAACTCCGTGTACATTCGTTTGCTAAGGGTGGTTCTTCACGAATTTTCCCGAAACGACTCCTTCGGAGGAACCGCGGACCATCTGCTTGTAAGGCAGATGTTTAAAAAATCATTGATTTTACCCCCAGATTTTGTTTTAAAAACGGGCTTTCTACCCTGTTTCAAACAAAAATTAATTGCATAAGTAAATTCGGAAGTAAAATCTATCTACTTTCTACTACACGAAGTTGACTCCAGCTTCGAGATACTGTTTAATCAAACGTTGTGTTGTTGCTTTCCCATCTAAAAGTAGTTTTTCCCAATTACCAGTCTCAACAAGGCTTCCATGATTAAAAACGAGAATGGTATCTGCTATTTCAAATAGAATGTCCGATGTTGAGATAAAAATTTGAACTGTCCCATTTCCATCACGAAGTGATTTGATATAAGCATAAACTAATTTTCGGTAGTGTAATTCAAGATCGAGGAAAGGATTATCATAAAGGATAATATTCGGACCCAAGATAAAAGTCCGGGCAAGTAAAATCATTTTAAACATTTGACTATGGAGTTGTGCAGGTCTTTCGCTCAGAAGCCCTTCGTGTATATCCAATTTGCCAAAGACCATCATGATTGAGTCAATTTTCTGACTTGGCGATAAATTCGGAAAATGGAAATCAAGGGGTAATAACAGGTTTTCCCGAATTGAGAGGTTTGAGATTAATCCCCCTCTGTCAAAGCAAAATCCAATTCTTTTCCTTACTTCTTGAATCCGCTTTTCTTTGTCATGAAATAAATCAATACCATAAATTTTAACCGTCCCGGTTTGCGGTTGCACTATACCGCTCAAAATTTTCAGCAAAAAGGACATCCGCTCTTCAACAGGAGCTAAAATACCAGTTATACTGTTCTCCACAAATTCATATGAAAAATCTTTAATGATTTTCTCATCATCCAAAGAAAAAGTTAAATTACTAATTTTGAGAGAATTCATTAAAAATCAGAATGGGAAGTGAAATTTCGTTAATCATTTATGGTCAACACAAATAAAAATGTTCTTGCTTGTTAAAAAACAATGTTTAGACATACTTAAAATATTTGTCTGAAAGAAAGTAAATTTTCATTTCGCCGATACCTTTTACACTTACTACTCCCTTTTCTTCAAAATCATAAAAATCCTTCAATAGTGGAAAAGTTCTTTCTGAGATTGCAATTCTCATAGGCTCACTGTTGCTTTCCATTCTTGAGGCCACATTAACAGCATCACCAAAAATATCGTAAATATACTTCCTCGTTCCAACAACACCGCCGATAACACTGCCGGAATTAATACCCACACGTATTTCAAATCGATGTTGTCCCGATTTAAGATTTTGATTTCTGTATTTCATGAAACTGATAAACTCGATAGCTGAACTCATGAGAAGTCGTGCATGCTTGTCATTCGGGTAAGCGATTCCGCAAACCGCCATATAGGAATCACCGATTGTTTTTATTCGTTCGCACGAATACGTATCAACGATCTCATCAAATTTTGTGAAGATTTCATTTAATTCGGCAATCAAATCAATGGGCTGTATCTGAGAGGCCAGTTTAGTGAATCCAACAATATCTAAAAAGAGGATACTTACTTCGTCATATACCTGAGGATCAGTTTTTCCATATTTCTTCAGATCTTCTATAACTTTTGCTGGGAAAATATTTTTCAGGAGGAGTTGCGATTTTTCCTGTTCACTTTCGATGATTTCATTCTGTTCCATGAGTGCTTTATTTAACTGCCAAAGCGATTCCTGCTGCTGTTTGAGGAGCAACTGTGTTTTTACACGGGCTTTCACAATTTCAGTCTTAAATGGTTTCGTAATGTAATCTGCAGCGCCTAATTCAACCCCCTTTGCTTCATCCTGTGCCTCAGACAACGATGTAATAAAGATAACTGGAATATCCTTAGTTGCTTCATTTTCTTTTAGTAATTTTATAACATCATAACCGGAAATTCCCGGCATGACAACATCGAGTAATATTAGATCCGGCTTTTTATCCTGAAGTATTTTTATTGCCTTCTCACCATTCAAGGCAATCAGCTTTTTATACTCTACGAGAGCCGCTCCAAGAATATCAATATTTTCGGGAGAATCATCCACAATTAATATAGTGGCACTCGACAAGTCACTCATTTTCTATTCCTTGGTCGCTGCTCAATACAAAATTAAACTGATTATTATATTCATTTAATAATTTCGGGAAATTATTAAAAAAGCATACGAGCTTGAATGTTTTGGTTTTAGAAAAAGTTGCAGCATGAGCCAAATCTACATCCTTATATCAGCTTCGCTTAATGAAATTAACTCCTCATCGGAATAATTTAACAGTGATGCGATCCGACCTTCCTGATTTGAAATAATTTCCATGAGAACATTTCTTGAGGTTCGGGCATTACCAAAGTTATGATCGCGATTGTTATACAGGTTTTCGAATTTCACGAATAGTTTCTGAAGGCCTTGAGGTGTAAACTTATATCCACTTGAAGAGGCCATAACATTTGCAATGTTTACCAGTTGCTCAGGATTGTAATCTTCAAAATTAAAAACATTAGTAAAACGCGAGGTCAGACCCGGGTTGGATTCCATAAATGCCTGCATTTCACGAGTATAACCGGCAACGATTACAATAAACTGTCCTTTAAAATCTTCCATCCGTTTCAGCAGAGTATCAATCGCTTCTTGTCCAAAATCACCTGCCCCTCTTGAAAGTGTATATGCTTCATCAATAAAGAGTGTTCCACCGATTGCCTTTTTTATTATTTCATCTGTCTTGATTGCGGTTTGTCCAGAATAACCCGCGACTAATTGTGCACGGTCAACTTCAACTAGCTGGCCTTGTTCCAAAATGCCTAACTCTCTGAAAATACTGCTGAGCAAGCGGGCTACAGTTGTTTTACCTGTCCCCGGATTACCAAGAAAAACAGAATGAAGCGGTTTTTGCAGAACCTGCATTCCGCGTTCTTTTCGAACCTGAGCAATTTTCAGGCTGTTTACAACTTTATCAACTTCATTTTTTACCGAATCGAGCCCAGTAAGACTATTCAGTTCTTTCATAAGTGCCTGCAACTTATCTGCATCGCCTTTAACTGTTTGAGCGCCCATGCTGCTTTTTTGAGGGAGAATAAACTCAATATCTTTCACAATAATAGTGGTCCGAGCCTCTTCAGTTAATTCTGATGGAGATGTTTCACTCAACCGTAAATTCATGTTCCTTGAGGTTGTATCAAATGTGTTCCTTACCAATCTTGCATTGCCAAAGTTTTTGTCCCGGTTCCGATAGAGTTCATTAAAATATTTTGTCAGTAAGTAACGGGCATCTTCGGCAAGCTTCAGCTTGCTCCCTTTACACATCCTGTTAAATATTTCCATGAGCTCATCGGTGTTATAATCCTCGAAGTTAAAAACTTTTGTAAATCTCGATTTCAACCCGGGGTTGCTCTCGAGAAATGATTTCATTTCTTCGGTATAACCTGCTGCGATAACAATAAACTTTCCACGGTCATCTTCCATTCTTTTCAGCAACACATCAATTGCTTCCTGGCCGAAATCAGAACCGCCATCTTTCTTAACCAATGTATAAGCTTCATCGATGAACAGTGTGCCACCAGTTGCCTTATTAATCATTCCGGTAGTTTTAGGAGCTGTCTCCCCAACATGAGTTGCTACTAGTCCCTGCCTGTCAGTCTCTATTAATTGACCGCCTGGTAAAATACCAAGTGCAGAATAGATTTTGCTTATAACCCGCGCAACGGTGGTTTTGCCGGTCCCCGGATTACCTAAGAACAAAATATGTGATGAGAATTTACTGCTGAGATCCTCACCCGAATCCCGGTAATACTTGGCAAGTTTAATAAGTTCGTTAACATCTCTTTTTACCGAAGACAATCCGGTCAGTTTATTAATCTCCGCTGTTGCCTCCAATAAAAGTTCCTCATTAACAGGCACCTGGAATGCCTTTTTCACTTCTCCAAGATTAAAGATTTCCGTGACATCTTCAAATGTGATGGTGGTTAACTTTTCTTTGGTTCGTTCATGCTTCGCAAGTTTTAGATACCGTTTACTCACCTGCATTTTTGCATCTTCAAATACTTTTCTGACGGTCCTGGCATTTCCAAAATTTTTGTCCCTTGCCCGGTACAGTTTGGTAAACTCCTTCATTAATAACTTTTCAGCCTCTTCCGCAACACGGTAGTCCTCATCACTTACCATTTTTCTGAAGATCTGCATCATCTCATCAGGTGTATAATCTTCAAAAGTAAAGTGATGCGTGAAGCGAGATTTCAAGCCGGGATTTGCCTCTAAAAAATCGTTCATTTCGGCAGGATAACCAGCGGCAATAACAAAGAACTCGCCTTTTTTGTCTTCCATTCTTTTTAAAAGAACATCAATCGCTTCCTGCCCAAAATCACTGCCCTGACCTTTTTTTACAAGTGTATAGGCTTCATCGATAAATAACACATTGCCCATTGCCTCTTCTATAATTTTTTCTGTCTTCTGGGCTGTTTCGCCCACGTATTGACCGACAAGGGCAGCACGGTCAACTTCTATTACTTCTCCCTTTGGCAGGAGTCCCATACCCTTGAAAATCTTTCCCATCAAACGTGCAACCGTAGTTTTACCAGTCCCGGGATTACCTAAAAATGTCGCATGGACGCTGATTTTATCCTGAGCTTTCAATCCCAACTGTTTGCGTTCATTCATCACCTCAAGATAATCGACCAGTGCTCTGACACTTTCCTTTACAGTGCCAAGCCCGATAATAGCATTCAATTCCTCAAATACTTCATTAAAATTAACAGGAGCCTCGGTTTTGGTTTCAACCTCAACTTTTGGCTCAGGCACTGCGACATCTTCATTTCCCAAAACAAAATGCCGGGTAAATATTTTTGTTCTATTTATAAAAAAATCAAGTTTGGCATTACCTTTTGTCCACAACGGGTTTTTTCGCGGATCAACTGTTTCAGGCAGGCTATACAGTTCCCAATCCTTGGGAATCGTGGATGAAACTGTGGACTGCTGAACTATTTCATCATCTAAAAACCATGCATAAAAACAATTATGTGTTAACTCCAATTTATTGAAGTTCAAATTCTTTAATACAATAAGGCTTCCAATGGAAGGCTTTGATCCAAAATTAATCTGTGAAAGGTTTTTCTTCCTTTCGTTTTTCGGATCTTCAGAAGCATTGAAAAGAGAAAGTTCCGATACTTCAACAAAATCATTTGGAAACACCTCCAGTACACTTTCGACCTGTGAGACATCCCTGATAAATTCTTTTTTACTGTCCTCGGCTTTTTTGTTATTGGCTTTTTTAACCGCTTCAGTAAGAGCAATATAACGTTCGTGGTTTTTAAGTGTATTCTCGTTTTGTTGAATTTTTTCTTCGAGTACCGAGATCTGATTCATCCGGAACATGGATTCCATTTGTAATAACAGAATTTCAGGTTCATTAAATTCCTGCTGTTTTAAAAACAGATTTGCAGTTAAAAGCGAAAACCAGTATTCCTTTTGTGATAAAGCCTCTTGTGCCAATGCAAGAATATCAGATTTATTTGAAGCATCCAGTTGCTTTTGTGTTTTTTTTGTCGCGTTAAAATATTTTCTCAGGCCTTTCCAACCCGGATTGGCATTATTATCAATTAATAAGGCCAAATCATAAAAACTTGAAGCACGCTCAATTTCACCTATACTTGCCAATGACTTTGCCTTGTTCAAGTATGTCCAGGCCAGCAGTTCCTTCTGTTTACCCTCAGTCATATTAAAATCATAAATTGCTGCTTCAAAACTGCTTAGCCGCATCTGCACATATCCACGGTACATTTGCGTTAAAAGACTCTGACCGCTTAATTGCTTTGAAACATCGAGAAATTTCTGAGCTTTGTGCGGGTCGCCATTTTCCAGGCTGGCCCATGCATAACAAACAGCTGCATCAGCACTGTCGGGTAATTCTGTTACAAGTTTTTCAGCAATGGGTAATGCAAGCCGGAAGCGGCCTTTCCACAAATGATCGAAAGCTTCCTGCTGCATGCTACTGAGCGAGGTTTTATCTGCCATAGTTACTCAATATTACGTAATGTGTCCATTAATTCTTTGTATTTAAGAAGTTTTTTCTGAGCTTTGTCCCCCATCCTTGAAATTCTTACGGCGGTCTTTAACAACTTCTCATATGACTCTGTTAATCTCATATATTCTACCAGAATGGCTCTTGGATTTTGCTCCCCTTTTTGTGGAAATTCTTTGGAATAATTAAGGATATCAAAATATTCCGTAAAAATTTCTTCATTTTCGTCAAGTACTGGTCTGTCGATTGCCATGTATTCCTCAAACCGAAATAATTGTAAACTTGAAACTTACGTCTTCTTTTATTTCTTCACCCATCTCCATAATATCCTCATCATCCTCTTTATGGTACCAGTTTATTTCAACTGTGCCGCCGCTCTTATGGTAATTCTCTAGTTTATCAATCATATCCGATAGGTATTTAATTGAACTTGAATTGAGATAATCAATTTTAATATTGAGGGTTAACTTTCCGGTAACATTTAGAAAGTATTTCTGAATCCAGTCAATAAGCGGGCGAAAAAATTCTGTTGTATTTTCCGGATAAGACGACCCGGATAATTCAAGGATACCGTTGTTAGCATCAAAGTTTACACCAAGTGTATTCTTGGTTTTTGACAATAATAAGTTGTCCATTTTTTATCTCCTTATTGTTATTTGAAATGATATATATGTAGTATTCTCTGCTTTTCTTATCATGTATATTATGGGATTTTTCGACTTTCTGATCATCTCGATAAAACCGATACCACCGCCTTTGGAATCTTCGGGTGATTCAGTTTTAATCATTTGTTTGTAAAGTGCTTTCAGTTCATCAGCATTCAAAGCATTATACATTTGTAGTTTTGCTGCCAGTCTCTCGTGTTGTTCTGGATCGATTTGATTTTCAGAATAAATAACAATCTCAGACCCTGTACATTTTAATGAAAACTTACCCTTGCCTGTATCCTTACTATCAGATAATGCCTCTCTTTCAAACGAATAAAAACCGATGTTCTGCAACATTTCATTAGCACAAAACAGAACTGTTTTAAATTCTTTGGGAGACATAACCAATTCAAAATTGGCGGAAAGATATTCGGTGAAAGTTACAAGAAATTTATTGTCACAAACACCTGCATACTCGTAATTAAAATCCGTAAACGCGGATGTCCGCGCTAATTCAGATTCTTCGAGAATCATAATTACCTCATTCGTTAATGATACCTATTACCGTTATATCGTCTCTCTGCCGTTCATCACCACGGTGTATCTTCAGGGCCTCATCAATACGTGTTTTTTGTTCAATTGCTTCAGCACCCTGAATCGATGAAAGTAATTCTCTGAAACGTTTTGATCCAAATTTTTCATTCTCGCCATTGTTCTGATCAATGTACCCATCGGTTAAAACATAGAATGAAAGCACTTGATCAAGAGCTACTGTGGAAGTTGTGTAGGTGAGTTGTTTGTGGTTATCGCCTATAGATTTTCTGTCACCTTTTATCTCGTTGAAACCACCCGCGGTAAAATAAAATAAAGGCCGGTTTGCCCCTGCGTATTTCAGAGTATTTTCATCTTTATTAACCACACATAATGAAAGATCCATACCATCAAGTGTATCACTATTCAATTCTTTATTCAATTCATTGATTATCCCCAAATCAAGTGATTGGAGGATTTCTCCTGGGTCTATGATGTGTTTTGTGTAAACAATTTCGTTAAGAAGTGTATTACCAATTAATGACATGAAAGCTCCCGGAACCCCGTGTCCGGTGCAGTCAACGGCAGCCAAAATTTTACAGGGGCCAATCTCGCCAAACCAATAAAAATCACCGCTTACTATATCTTTAGGCTGGTACAATAGAATACTTTTGGGGAATAATTTTTCCAAAAAATGCAGATCAGGCAAAATGGCAGACTGGATTCTTTTGGCATAGTTGATACTGTCGGTTATATACTTGTTCCGTTCCGATAATTCATCATTTTGTTTTTCCAGAAAGGCTCGTGCGCTCAACAATTCAAGTTGGTTTTTAACCCTTGCAAGAACAACGGGTGGGCTAATCGGTTTAGGTATAAAATCCATAGCGCCAAGTTCAAGTCCCTGAGTCTCATCTTCGACAGATGTTTTTCCGGTAATGAAAATAACTGGAATGTTTTTTGTCTCAGGATTGGCTTTTAATCGCTTACATACTTCAAAGCCATCCATTCCGGGCATCATAATATCAAGAAGAATCAGGTCAGGCCGGTTTTTCCCGTTAACTATTTTCAGAGCCAGTTCACCGTTTATTGCCGCACTCTTTTTAAAATCTTTCAGTATTGATCCAAGAATATCAATGTTCTCAGGTGCGTCATCTACAATCAGAATTTTATAGTCATATATACTGTTCATAATAATTCCGTTCAAATGCAAATAATGTTAACTAGCTAATAGGGGTAAGTTTGCTTCTTACCAGATGAAGAACTGCATCGCTGTCAAAAGGTTTTGTGACATATTCATCAGCTCCCAATTCAAAACCTTGGATAAAACTATGAATATCAGACTGTGCAGTTAGAAAGATGATGGGGATGGAGGAATACTTTGGATCAGACTTTAGTTGTCTAGCGACTTCAAAGCCATCCAGTTCGGGCATCATAACATCAAGCAGTATAATATCAATTGGTGTGTCGGAATATATAATATTGAGTGCCTTTTTCCCATTTGTAGCCACTTTAAGGTTAAATTCAGTTAGAAGTTCACCAAGAATTGCAATGTTTTCCGGCGCGTCATCTACAATAAGTACGGTTTTGTTTGAATTTGAAGCCATTGCCAGTTTACCTTCTCCGTTTTTTATTCTATTTATTGTTTTATATACCCGAATCATTCTTTTTTTGATTCAGAACCTTCTTCAATTAGTCGTGACTCGAAGAACAGGGACTACTCCGATTTCTCAACTACCGGAAATATCTTTCATGGATTTTTACCAGTTCCATAAACTTACCTCACGTTAATTATCTGGAGTTATGCTCGCAGTGCAATACAGATAAAATTTTACGGTTAATATATCGCACTCCCGCTTCCACGTCATTCAAAATGATATGCATTTATATAATTTCAAATTTCTCTTTATGGCTTTCTCCTGTCCAAAAGAATCATGCAAACTTTCCTGATTATCTAAGTTCCTCCATTGAAAAAAAGATTTTCTAATTGAAAATAACAGATATAGCCTTATGAGTAATTTGAAGACTCAATTTAACATTTCAATCAGCTTTTTGACAATCAGAGACGATGAAGTCTATTTGTTTTAATACACTCCTTTACCATTCAGATATGGACCGAAGTTTTTATCAGACCCAACAATGTGGTCATGCAGCCAATCCCGTAAAAAATTCATCACATCCATGGTTAATACTTTCTCACCCGATTCAAATTTTTTCTGTAGTGCGGCCACTTGTTCAACCAGATCACAGTGTTGTTTTTTATGTATTGCCGTTTCGGGATATTCATACGTATCAAAATACTTCTCCTCCGTAGCAAAATGATAAACAGTATAATCTACCAATTCGCTCAGAACTTTACTTAACACTTCTTTCCCCTTGCCTATTTTAAGGGCATCATGGAGTGAATTGATGAGTTCAACCAGCTTCTTATGCTGATTGTCGACCTCAATGATATTTACCTTATAGATTTCTTTCCAATCGACAAGCGCCATAGCTATACCTTTCAGAATAATTTAGTAAATGACATATTCAAAATAGAAACTGCCACGATTCTATAAAAGCTTATTATGCTTTAATCGTATTAAGTTTTTCAGTTGCGGTATCAAAATCGTAATTTCTTATCGCTGTTTCAACTTCACGGAGAATAACTGAAAAAAGATTAATTCCGGGTTGTTTCAAGATTTCTTCCAACTTATTTATTGATTCAAAATCATTTTCACATACCATACTCTTTAACAATTCAAAATTTTTCCTGAATTCTTCAATGTTTAACACTCCATCATTGGTTTTTTCTTCTGGTTTCTTTTTAGAGCTTATCCACCCTTCAATTTCTGCAAGAGTACCATTTAAAGCAGTTTCAAAATCGGCAAAATCAATTCCATCGCATTTAACATCTGAGGTTTTCAACTGGGCCTCTACTGTTGCAGCGATCTGCTGTAGTTTAACCGCACCAAGATTCCCGGCCACTCCTTTAACCGTGTGTATTAATCTTACAGAAAGTTCCTGTTCGTTATTTTTTATGGCAGTTTTCACTTGTTCGATTATATGAATATTGTTTTCATAGAACTTGTACAATAATTTTAGATAGAGTTTTTTATTTCCACCAACGCGCATTAATCCATTTGATACATCAATACTTTGAAAAACAGGTAATGAATCATCTGTTTCCTGCACGTCTTCAGATACGACCAATGCTGCTTCCAGTTTTCTTTCACCTGGTTTAATCCATTTGACCAGTGTACCAAACAATTCATCAGGATCAATTGGCTTTGTCACAAACCCCTGCATACCAAGTTCAAGGCATTTTTCCTTTATTCCCATCATCGCATCCGCGGTCATCGCAATGATTGGTACATCTTCAGAGCTCTTCACCTTCCGTATTTCGCTTGTAGCAGTATATCCGTCCATTACCGGCATCTGAAGATCCATTAAGACAATGTCATATTTAGATGGGGTTCCCGAAGTATATACCTTCTCAACTGATTCTTTTCCATTATTTGCTATCTCAACAACAAATCCGACACCAGTCAACAATTCTGTAGCTACCTGCTGATTTATTTCATTATCCTCGGTCAAGAGTATTCTGGCGCCTTTAATTTTTCCTAATGACTCTAAATGTTTGGTGCCTTTTTGGCTTCCAACATGATGTCTTCTTGCTTCTTTTCCGAATACTTCCATTATTGCATCGAACAGAGTCGAATATGATACCGGTTTATTCAGAAATGCCTTTATTCCAATTTCTTTCGCTTTCTCAGCTATTTCTTCTTTAGCAAATGCTGTAACCATCATTATTACTATTGATTTAATATGATGATCCTGAAGAATTATTCTTGAAGCTTCAAGTCCATCCATTGCCGGCATCTTCCAGTCCATAATAACCAGATCATACGGTTTATCTTTTTCCTGTAACGATGCACGTATAGCCTCTTCACCGGATTCTGTAAGAGTAACATTAAAAGAAAATGTTTCCAGTGCTTCTTTAAGTATTTGACGGGTCGTTGCACAATCATCACAAACCAAGACACGTAACCCCCTTAAATCAACTTCGGGAATAAACTCATTCATTTTCTGATGCTTTAGAATTTCGAATTCAGCATTAAAATAAAACGTGCTGCCCTTTCCATATTCACTTTCTACCCATGTCGAACCACCCATTAATTCTGCCAAACGTTTACTAATTGCCAGTCCCAATCCCGTGCCGCCATATTTCCGGGTGGTTGTACTGTCTGCTTGTGAAAATGATTGGAACATCTTTTTCAGTTGTTCTTCTGTTAACCCGATGCCGGTATCTTTAACGGCAATTTGCAGTAAAACCTTATCGACCGATATTCTTTCTGCCACCTTAATTTCAATAAGAATTTCACCTTCATGGGTAAATTTAACTGCATTACTACAGTAATTTGTTATAATCTGACCTATTCTAAGAGGATCTCCAAGTAGGTTCAAAGGAACATCAGGAGCAATATGTATTGAGAATTCCAATCCTTTTTCCTGCGCTTTTTGTGAAATAAGGTTGGATACGGTATCCATAACAACTTCAATATCAAACTCTACATTTTCAATAGTCAACTTACCTGCTTCAATTTTTGAGAAGTCCAGAATATCATTAATAATACCAAGTAACGCTAAAGCCGATCTGTCAATTTTGGTTAAATAGTCAAGCTGCTTTTTATCAAGATCAGTTTTGAGAGCCAGATTTGAAAGACCAATGATGGCATTCATCGGAGTACGGATTTCATGAGACATGGTAGCCAGAAATTGACTTTTTGCAACTGTGGCTGCCTCTGCCGCAATCCTGGCTTCTTCTATATCCTTCTGAGCTTTAATTCTTTCTGTTATATCATTAACCACTGCAGTAAATAATCTGCTGTCATGAAGCTGCACCTCACTAATACCAATTTCTATCGGAAATATCTCCCCGTTTTTCCGTTTAGCTGTAACTTCAAGCCTCTTATCAATAACCTTTTTTATTCCTGTTTCAAGGTATGTTTTAATATAAGTGTCATGGTAATCTGCATGCTCGTTCGGGATTATCTTACTTATATTCTGTCCCTGAATTTCCTGTAAAGTGTAGCCGAAAATTTGCTCGGCAGCAGGATTAAAAGTTTCAACAAATCCATTTTCATTAATTGAAATTATACCGTTGGTCGAGGAGGCTAAAATAGCATCTGTCCTGTTTTTACTTTCTACAATTATCTCTTCAGCTTTTTTCCGTTCTGATATATCATGAGTAAAGGCTACTATATAATCAGTGCCCTCAAACTCAAAGAATGAAGCCGATACTTCAATCGGAATTAAGACTTCATCTGCCGTACAGTGCATGGATTCGAATGAGGCCTTATGTCCGGTTTTCAGTTTATCAACAAAGGCAGGCCAGTCTTCATGTAAAAAATTAATATCAAAATACCAGAACTTTTTGCCGACAATATCTTCCCTGTTAAAACCAAGTGACTTGTATGCATTTATATTGGAGTCTACAATGGTACCAGTGTCCGGATCGACAAAGCAAATGCTGTCTTTTGCATTGTCAATGCCGTATTGTATGAGCATAAGTTTTCTTTCAAACTCTTTTCTCTTCGAAATGTCCTTAAAAACCACAACCGCACCAACAACCTCATCAAACCTAATGATCGGCGTACTTGCATATTCAGCATAAAAATATGTCCCATCTTTTCTCCATAGAACTTCATCTTCAATTTTAGAAATTTCTCCAAAACTGTATGTTCTGTACATAGGACAATGTTCACAAAAGTATTTTGAACCATCGCGATACGAATGATGAGTAAGGGAATGGATATTTTTACCCAAGATTTCCATTTCAGTAAATCCAAGCATGTTCAGCGCTGCAGGATTTATAAATGTTGTGTTGCCATCTTTATCACAGCCGAATATGCCATCGCTGGCTGAATTCAAAAGAGATTTACTCCACTCTTCTGCTTCTGTTAATGCCGCTGCAGCTTTCTTCGATTCAGTAATATCAAAACGAATGGCCAGATATTCTTTAGGTTGGCCAAATTCATCAAGAATTGGTGAAATAACAGAATCAACCCAAAAGAAAGAACCATCTTTTGCTTTATTGCGCAACTGCCCACGCCATATTTTTGCCTTTTCTATGGTGTCCCACATTTCTTTAAAGTATTCGTTTGAGTGTAAGCCGGAATTGATGATCCTGTGGTTTTGTCCAATAAGTTCTTCTGTTGAATATTGTGAAATCCGGCAAAACTCCTCATTTACACTGACAATATTTCCCGCAAGATCTGAAATTGAAACAATGGCACTTTCGTTTAACGCAATATTCTGAGATTGAAGTTTCCTTAAGGTATCATTTAACTGTTCAGTCCTTTCACTCAATTGCTTTGTCCGTTGTTCGACTTGTTCTTCCAGAACTGCTTCTCGCCTCCTAATTGCTTTTATTCTGCCCTGATAAGCAAAATAGCCAATCATCAGAAATAACAGTATGCATAACGTTCTGAACCAAAAAGTCATCCAATATGGCTTTTTAATGATGATTATGATAGATGCACCATCATTATTCCAAACGCCGTCATTGTTAGCCCCTATTACTTTAAATCGATATT
>JACPGF010000270.1 GCA_016182615.1 Ignavibacteriales bacterium | reverse complement strand
ATTGGGCACGAGTTGACGCATGGTTTTGATGATCAGGGCAGACAATATGATGAGAAGGGAAACCTGCATGACTGGTGGACTTTGAGGGATGAAGAATCGTTTAATACAAAAGCACAATTAATGGTTGAGCAATTTGATGATTATATTGTGTTAGACAGTATGCATGTAAACGGGAAAGCGACTCTCGGAGAAAATATTGCAGACCTCGGCGGTTTAGTAATTGGGTACGATGCCTTTAAAAAAACAAAGCAGTATCAGGAGAATACGGTAATTGGCGGTTTAACTCCCGGCCAGCGGTTTTGGTTAGGCTATGCTTATGCATGGCTTGGGCACAAACGCCCGGAGGCTCTGGCAAATCAGATAATGACCGATGTCCACGCACCTGAGTTTTTACGGGTAAATGGGCCATTGAGCGATATTGATGAGTTTTATGACGCATTTAATATTACGAAAAAGGAGCAGATGTACCGGGCACCGGAGAAGAGAGTTAAAATTTGGTGAGCAAGGAACTCGGAACCCTTGCAATGAATGCGCGGATTTTTTTCTCTTTTATTGTCTTCATAGCATTTTTTATAGCTCCTTGTAAGCTTAATGCGCAAGGTTATAAAGTTAATATTAAACTAGCTTTTTGGGCAGATACGACAATATGGAATGGATTTAATCCAATAATTCAGACATACAAGAATTATCTTGAGTCATATCCTGATTCTGACTATAATAATCCTTATTGGAATGAAAGTGAAAAGCAACATTATAAGAAATTTGATTTTTCTAAAACTGCATTATTCCAAAAAGGGGGGTGGTGTACTGCTAAATACGTTTTTAAAGAGTATAATGTAGTAATTCTCAATATCGAGCAAAAGGATAGCGTATCATTTTTAATACAGTCGATGCTCTGGGGTGATTCGTTAGGAAAAAAATATGAAAGGTTTAACCCGCTGGCAATGCACCGGTATTACGTGATAAAAGAAGCTAATAATTGGAAGATGGCAAATGCATTATTTTACGATACGAAAAACTGGATTGTAAAAGAAAGTGAATTTATTCGCTATCATTTTCCTTTTGCAAGTTATTATTCGGATTCACTTGCAAACCTTAACGAACAGTTTTGTAAAGCACTAATGCGGCGCTTCAAGTGGAAAGCATGAAATTGGTAAGCTTCTTGGATTTGACTATTATTTTATGGGATATGCTGAAGGACGTTCTATCGAGAATATCATTATGAGCGGTAACAAATCTATTTATTATCCCCATGAACTTGTGCATCAGTTTTTTCCGAAACATTCTAAAAGATATTGGTTGGTCGATGAAGGGTTTGCAACCTGGCTGGGCGGCAGCATGGGAAAGACATATATGGAACGAGCCGCTGGATATGCAAAGGAATATTGCAAAATAGATACTGCATCCTTCGATTGGGCATACAAGTGTGAAGTTCTTGACTGTTATCCTTTAGGCGCGATTCTAATTGATGTTGTACATGAGAAAGCAGGGGATGAAGGAGTTTTGGATTTACTAAAAATGGACACCGAGACATTACCGGAATTATACGATGCAATTACCAATGTAACAGATTGGGACAAAGAGCAGTTTAACAAAAAATTCGAAGAGAAAATTATAGAATTAAGTAAGGTGAACATGGTCAATTAAAATTAGAATTGGTATATATTAATAAATAGCATTTCATGTTGAAAGAATCCCCGGTTAAATTCGAACCGGATAGGCCAAGACCAGGGATTCTTAAATTCAAACTTTATCTATTCCTCTGTATCCTCAGAGACATCGCTATTTTCATCATGTGTATCCCCATTTTCACCCATGATCAGTTTTTCATAACGGTGCCTGATATTTGAAGCCTGATATATAAAATATACATCTTCTGCAATATTGGTTGCATGGTCGCCGGCTCTTTCAAGCAGGCGAGAAATAACCAGCAAACCAACAGCATGTTCTATATTATCCGGTGACTGTTTCATGATATCAATAAGTATTGCATGGTTTTCGCGGTTCATATTATCAAGCAGGTCATCGGATTTGATGACATCTTCAGCCGTTTTTGCATCACCGTTTATAAACGCATCAAAGGATTTTTTCACCATATCCTTCGATAGCAATATCATTTCGGGTATCCGGGTATCATCAATAAATGCTGGTTTTTCTTTAATGTGTAAAAAGTTTTCACACAGGTTAACAGCCAAATCTCCGATCCGCTCAAGATTTGTATTGATATTAAGTGATGACATAATTAAACGGAGATCTGCTGCTACTGGTTGATTAAGAGCAAAAAGTTTTTGGCAAATCTTGTCAATCTTTAAATCATATTTATCAACTTGTTTATCGCGTTCAATAACCGTTTGTGCCAGCTCCTGATTATTCTCGAGGAGTGCTTTAATTGCTACTTCAAGCTGCTCATCTACCAGACTGCACATCTTAATAATTTTTACACGGAGTCTATCGAGTTGCTCTTCAAAATGTCTTTTCATTGTTCATGCCTCATCTATCAACCGAACCTGCCGGTTACATAGTCTTCTGTTTGTTTAACTGTTGGATTGGTGAAAATTTTCTTTGTTTTATCGTACTCTATCAGGGTGCCTAGATAAAAGAACGCGGTAAAATCACTAACACGGGCTGCCTGCTGCATATTGTGTGTTACGATAATTATACTATACTCTCTTTTTAACTCGTGTATAAGTTCTTCTATTTTGGCTGTTGAAATTGGGTCAAGAGCGCTTGCGGGTTCATCCATCAAGATAACTTCCGGCTCAGTGGCAAGTGTTCTTGCGATACATAACCTTTGCTGTTGCCCACCCGAAAGTGAAAGACCGCTTTTTTGTAAATCGTCCTTTACTTCGTCCCAAATTGCTGCTTGTTTTAACTTGCTTTCAACTATTTCATCAAGTTTATTCTTATCTTTAATACCCATTATCCGCGGGCCGTAAGCCACGTTTTCATATATCGATTTAGGAAACGGGTTTGATTTCTGGAAAATCATTCCAACTTTTTTCCGCAATTCAACAACATCAATGTCAGGTGAATAGATATCATTGTTTTCAATAATTACTTTCCCGTCAACTTTTACCCCGTCAATCAGGTCATTCATTCTGTTTAATACCCTAAGGAATGTTGATTTGCCGCAGCCTGAAGGGCCGATGAATGCTGTTACATTATGTTTATACATCTCAATGGAAATATTATTGAGTGCCTGCTTTTTGCCGTAATATAAATTCAGGTTTTCAACCTTTATTACTGTTTCTCTAATCATATTATTGGATTGCTTTCTTTCTCATAAAATAACGGACAATAACTGCAATAAAATTGAGTGAAAATGTGACCATTAACAAAACAAGTACCGTTGCATATTGTAAACCTTTTGTTGCCTCAACATCCGTTGATTGTGTTGACAGGATATACACGTGATAGCCAAGGTTCATAAACTGATCTGATAATTTACTTGGAAGATGTGGTAGAAAATAGGCTACACCGGTAAATAAAATCGGGGCAACTTCTCCAGCCCCCCGTCCGATTGCAAGTATCGTTCCGGTTAATATTCCGGGTACTGCATTCGGCAGAATGATTTTACGGATAGTCTGCCATTTAGTGGCACCAAGGGCAAGGCTGGCAGCCCTATATTCGTTCGGTATTGCACGGAGCGTTTCCTCAACGGTAACAATAACAACAGGCACTGTTAAAAGAGCCATGGTAAGGCTTGCCCAAAGAATGTTCGGCTGTCCCCACACGAGATGACCGTCTGTTGAAACTACCTTGTCAATTCCTGAACCGATAAACTGAATGAAGAAACCCAAACCGAATAACCCAAACACGATAGACGGCACTCCGGCAAGCGTATTAACGGCAAACCGCACCAGTTTCATGAATATGAAATCATTCTTGGCATATTCAACCATGTAGATTGCCGTAATTGTTCCTATGGGAACACCAACAATAGACATGAGCAGCACCAAAAGAACGGTTCCAACAATTGCCGGGAAAATACCGCCCGCAGTCATTCCTTGTTCCGGATTAGCGGTGAGAAATTCCCATGTAAAGAAATGCCCGCCCCGGACTGTTATTTCGGCAAGCATATAAATAAGCGCTGCGACAATAAGCAACGTGCACAAACCGGTTACCCCGAATAAAAGATAACCAAGCCATTTAGTTTTTTGTTTCATGCGCTGCCCTGAAATTTCTTTAACAGTCTTTTCCTTACCCAAAATTCGGCAATCGCGTTCAGAGAAAAGGTGAAGACAAATAGTAGAGCACCAATAAGGAACAATACACTGTAATGAGTATCGCCGAAAACTACCTCTGCCATTTCAGCTCCAATTGTGGCAGAAAGCGTGCGTACCGGCTCAAAGATATTTAGTGACATTGTCGCAGCATTTCCTGTGGCCATTAGTACAATCATAGTTTCGCCAAATGCCCTGCCAAAACCAAGTAAGAAAGCAGCAAAAATTCCCGGTGTAGCCGCGGGAAGTATAACAAAAACAGCTGTTTGCCATTTAGTAGCACCTAAAGCCAGACTTGCCTCTGAAATGTGTTTGGGGATACTCTGTAATGCATCTTCTGCCACCGTAAAGATAATTGGAACAATGGTTATTGCCAAGGCTATTCCACCCACTACCGCGTTAAGCCTATAGGTAACTCCAAAAAAAGAGGAGACGGCTGAAGCGACCGTAGTGAGTGCAAAAAAACCGATAACAACAGAAGGAAAACCTGAGAGGAGTTCAATAACCGGTTTAAGAATTTCCCTGAAACCCCGCCCGGCAAATGTAATAGAATATAAAGCCGCACCAACAGCCAAGGGGAATGCCATTAATATCCCCAGCAGGGTTACCTTAAAACTACCCCAGAATAATGGTAACAACCCGAATTTCGGTTTTAATGAGACGGGCTGCCACTCCGTGCCCGTAAGGTTAGCAATTGATTGAACACCCTCTTCGGATTCATGTTTTGTCTTAACTTCCGTGACCGTGTTGTCAACTGCACCTGATATATCATCGCCGTATGATTCCGATTGTAATTCTTCCTGCGCAACTTTAGTACCATCTCCGGTTGATTGAGGAATCGCTTCCTTGAAAACAAACACAAATATAAGTAGAATAACCGCAAACGATACAAAAGCAACGGACTTGATAATAATTGAAGCAAGATACTCGCTCAAGTTCCGTATTCTAAACTTTTTTTTCTCTTTTTGCCTTTATTTTACCGGGAAATAGCCGACTTCGGCTACCAATTTTTGTCCTTCTTTGCCTAAAGCCCAATCGATGAAGGATTTTATTTCACCAGTAGGTTTAACTCGGGTGTACATGTACAAGAACCGGCTTATCGGATAGGAGCCTGATTTAATGTTTTTTTCTGTCGGTTCCATCGCGGGGGATTTGTCATCTGCTTTAACCGCGATATGTTTAACGCCCTTACCATAAGCCGAGCCACCATAGCCTATACCGTATTTATCTTTTGATACGGTATTTACCACCGCTGCTGTTCCGGGGAGTGTCTGTACCATGGGGGCAAAATCTTCATTGGTAAGCACATGTTCCATAAAGAACTGATAAGTACCGGAACTGTTTTCACGCCCGTACGCGATAATTTTCTGGTCTTTGCCGCCAAGTGCTTTCCAGTTAGTTGTTTTACCGGTGTAAATGTCTTTAAGCTGCTGCATGGTAATTGATTTTATCGGGTTGCTCTGATGGACAAATATAGTGATACCATCCCGGGCAACTTTTATCTCGACACCATTTGAATTGTATTTTTCTTTCAGTTTCTGTTTTTCACTGTCCTTCATAGGGCGGGATGATGTAGTTATGTCGGTTGTGCCGTTTATCAGAGCACTGATACCGACACCGGAACCGCCGCCGTTAACCTGAATTGAAACATTGCTTTTCTGTTTCATGTATATTTCAGCCCATCTTTGAGCCAGAATAACCAAGGTGTCTGAACCTTTTACTGTGATAGTGGTTTTTGAAGATTGGAATCCAAATGCCAGAATAACTAAACCCAGCACGAGTAATGTTTTTATTGTTTTCATTTTTTTGCACAACTTTATTGATAATTTTTAACATTATAAGTTAATAAAGATGCCCCGCAGAAACGAGGCTTCGCGTGTTAAATAATTGTTAACACTGAAAAGTGAGGTATGTGTATAAGTTTTTAGGATAACAAATCAGGGCGGGCAAGTGGTTTCCCATCCAACAGGGAACGGGCTTTTCTGAACTATACTGTAGAACTAATCTTTCTTCTTCTTATCCCAAAACCCATATTTGCGAATATGCTCGTAGGCAAGGTAGCCAACTGCTGCGCCTTCCATCACGCCAAGAATATACTTGTAACCCATATTCCTTTGACTTTCCCGGTAAGCGTTTAATGAAGGGCTCAGAAAATCATTAGACATACTTAACCGGTTGTTAATAAAACAAACGGCATTGTTTTCTCCACTGACATCAAATAAAAACTGGCTTCTGCTATTGTAAAGGGGATTGAAGAGTAAATCCTTCTCAGGATAGAAAAGACTTAATTGCTCTATTTTTAATTGCAGTGAAGGGAAAGCAACCTTTGGTTTCCCCTGTATGGTTGTATCATTGATAGAAAGTCCATCTTGTTCTTGACAAAACAGTAAAGTGGTAAGGGTGAGATATATAAAAATTATTTTTTTCATGGGTTTTTGATATATATAATGCAAAATAC
>JACPGF010000269.1 GCA_016182615.1 Ignavibacteriales bacterium | reverse complement strand
GGCGGTATAGCCGCGTATAAATGCAATCAGTTAATCCGTGATTATATGAAATTAGGAGCTAAAGTCAGGGTTGTAGTTACCCCTTCAGCTCTTCGTTTTGTTAGTGAGCTTACATTGGCTGCACTATCGAAATTCCATGTTATCTCCGATACTTTTGACCCTGCGAATGATGGCACGTGGCATATTACGTACGCCCAGTGGGCGGATATTATTGTTATTGCTCCAGTGACTGTTAACACGGTAGCAAAAATTGCCGCGGGATTTGCCGATAACGCCCTAACAACATTAATTCTTGCAAAACGTTCACCAGTTCTCGTCTGCCCGGCTGCTGATGAAGATATGTATGATAATCCTGTAACCAGAAGGAATATTACTACTCTTTCTGAGAATGGCTTTACCATTTTAGAAGCTGAAAAAGGTGAATTAGCCAGTGGTTTATTCGGCGCAGGCCGTTTGCCCGAGCTGGTGAAAATTGTTGATGCAACAATTACAGTACTGGAAGGTTATAAAAAAGATTTAACCGGGAAAAACATTCTTGTTACCGCGGGACCGACATACGAGGATATCGACCCTGTCAGGTATATTGGGAATAGGTCTTCAGGGAAAATGGGGTACGCATTAGCCAAGGCTGCTGTGTTACGCGGTGCCCATGTCACTATCATTTCCGGTCCAACCAGCCAATTGGCATATCAGGAGATTAACCGGATAAATGTCCGGTCAGCAGATGAAATGTTTACAGAGGTTCATTTACGGAAAGAAAAGTTTGACATCCTTATTATGGCCGCTGCAGTTGCGGATTATAAACCCGAAGTAGTATATAGTGATAAATTAAAAAAATCGAACAGTATTACTTCAATTATGTTGAAGGAAAATCCGGACATTCTAAAATCTTTAAAGGAGTGTGATATCTTTAAAGTCGGATTTGCCCTTGAAACAACAAATGAAGAGTTAAATGCACTGCAAAAATTGCATCTAAAGAACCTTGATATGATAGTGCTTAATTCACTTCGCACGGAAAATGCCGGATTTGAACATGACACGAATATGGTTTCGGTGTACAGCAAAGATGGTAATAAAACCGATTTCCCGTTATCCTCAAAATTTTTAATTGCCCACAGAATACTTTCCGCCGTCATTTCACAATATGGAAAATAACATTAATCCGGTTCGGGAAGCTTTATTATTGCAGCAAGAGATGTTCGGAGACGAATTATTCATTCTTAAAGGGGCAATACATCAAAACGCTGCCCCACATACAGCCGCTGTACAAAAAGTTGAACCGACTGCTATTGTTACTGAGACAGCGCCTGCAATTTCGGTTCCGACAGTTCCCGTAACCCTATCTGATTACATAAACACAACAAGTTTAGATGCCTTATTTAATGCGACATGCAATTGTCAAAATTGTGTTTTAGGAAAGTCCAGGAAGACTTTTGTATTTGGCAAAGGCAGTCCCAATGCAAAAGTGATGATAATTGGCGAAGGGCCTGGTGCGGATGAGGATGTCAAAGGTGAACCATTTGTCGGGAAGGCAGGGCAATTGTTGACCGATATTTTGCGTGCGATAAAATTTACCCGGGAAGAAGTTTACATCGCTAATATTGTAAAATGCCGGCCTCCGGGGAATAGAACTCCTGAGCAGAATGAAATTGCTTCATGCCTTCCGTATCTTGAGAAGCAAATTGAACTGATAAAACCAGAACTGATTCTTTGCCTTGGCGCAACGGCTGCTTTAGGGCTATTAAAAAAGAAAGAAACACTGGGAAGATTGAGAAAAAATGTTTTCTCCTATAACAATATTCAAGTAATGGTTACATATCATCCGGCAGCCTTGTTAAGGAATCCGGCATGGAAAAAAGACTGCTGGGAAGATGTTCAAGCCTTCCGTGCACTCTATGATAAACGTGAAGGTTAGTGATGCTGAGAGCCCCAAAAAAAAATCCTGATGTCATGCGCGTAAAAGAAGGAATTAAACTTCCTTCTGCCGAGGAAATTGAAATGGCCGTTTTAGGGGCTATGATGATTGACAAGGAAACGGTTTATAAAGGAATGCATATCCTTAACGAGGATATATTCTTTTCAGGAAAACACCGCAATATTTTTATCGCTCTCCGTAACTTATTTAAACTGAACGAAGGCATCGATCACTTTACTGTGTTTAGCGAATTAAAGCGGCTTGGTAAGGAAGAGGAAGCAGGCGGTGCAAGTTACCTCATAGAGTTGACGCAAAACATTGATTCACCAGCGAATTTTGAGCATTATGCCCGCATTATTCTCGAAAAATCCATTCTCAGGGAATTAATAAGCGTCAGCCATGAAATCGCATCGGAAGCATATAATGCAAAACAGGATGCACTTTCGATAATGAGCGCGGCTGAACGGAAAATATTCGAAATTACCGAAAAGCACATAAAAAAGAACTATGTCGATCTAAAGACTGCCGTCAACGAGGCTATGGACTATCTTGATTCAATCCATTCGAAGGATTTTCTTTCACATGTTGCAGTGCCCACCGGTTACTATGATCTTGACGCATTACTCGGCGGTTTTCAGAAATCCGATTTGCCTGATACTAGCTGCCCGCCCATCGATGGGTAAAACAGCGTTTGCACTAAACCTTGCACGCAAAGCAGTTGAACATGTGCCGGTTATTATATTTAGTCTTGAAATGGCTGCACAGCAGTTGGTGCTCCGTTTATTGTGTGCCGAAGCCGAACTTGAAAGCCACAAGGTAAGGACTGGAAAATTACCCCTGAACTTAACCCAAAAATTGGCCCGCAGCGCGGCTAAACTAGTTGAATTCCCCATGTATATCGATGATACGCCTGCATTATCCATTTTGGAAATAACCGCGAAGGCCAGAAGGCTAAAAAATGAAAAGAATATCGGTTTTATCATTATCGATTACTTGCAGTTAATGACCAGCCATGAACGCATGGAAAGCCGGGAACGGGAAATTTCACATATTTCACGCTCTTTGAAAGCACTTGCGAAAGAATTAAACATACCTATTCTTGCATTGGCTCAGCTAAACAGAGCTGTTGAAAGCAGGCAGGACAAGCGCCCGCAACTATCCGATTTACGCGAATCAGGTTCCATTGAGCAGGATGCGGATGTTGTAATGTTTATACACCGGCCCGAGTATTATGGTATTAAAACAGATAAAGAGGGCAATAGTTTGGAAAATGTAGCCGAAATAATTGTTGCCAAGCACAGAAACGGCCCTACTGATGATGTAAGGCTTATTTTTCTTAAAGATTTTGGTAAATTTGAAAGTTCTGATTTACAACGTAAATATGATGAATTACCGGCTGAACAACATGCCACATTACCACCTGAAGAGGATTTCCCGATATGAAAAGTGTATTTTTATTATTTTTCTTTGTGATGTCTGTGCAGTTTTTATTCGCGCAGGAATGTTCAATGAAAGACCGTGAAACATTTGAGAAAGTGATTTCTCAAAACATAAAATCGCTTCAACCGGAAGCATCAAAAGGCCAAGTGATTGGTGTAATTGGCAGAGGTTTTTTGAAAACACCCTATGTAGCCCATACTCTTGAAACTGATGGAGATGAACATTTAGTTGTTAATCTGCTTTCACTGGACTGTACTACCTTTTTAGAAACAGTATTTACGTTAACACGTTCTGTTTGGGATAAGGATACATCATTTGAACAATATTGCAAAAACCTGACTGAATTGCGGTACCGCGACGGAAAAATTGATGGCTATCCCTCCCGCCTGCATTATTTTTCAGATTGGATATTTAATAACAGTGCAAAGGGGTTAATTGAAGATGTTACTGAGCAGCTTGGCGGCATTCCAATTGTATTTAATGTTGGTTTTATGAGCTCACATCCGGAAAGTTATAAGATGCTGATGAGCAATCCTGAATTTGTTAAGGAGATTCGAGAACAGGAACAAGCAATTAATAGCAGGCAGTATTTTTGTATCCCGAAAGAAAAAGTGGCAATGATTGAAGACGAAATCCATGAAGGTGATTTTATTGCCATTACCACTAATTTAAAAGGATTGGATATCGGGCATGTGGGAATTGCCGTTAAGGAAAATGGCAAAACAAAGTTCTTGCATGCTCCGCAAGTCGATAGTCAGGTTCAGATAACCGAAGACAGCCTTTCTGATTATCTGTCCCGGGTAAAAAAACACACTGGAATTATCATATTCAGGATGAAGTAAAACACTTATGAAACGTATTGCTTTGGTAACTGCATCAAGTAAAGGAATTGGATTTGCAGCGGCAAAAGAGCTGTTGGAAGCTGGCTGCACAGTTATTCTCAGTTCATCAAATAGCAGCAATTTAGCCAAGTCTTTTAGTGAACTTAACGCGAAATATCCCGGTAAAGTTCTCTCTGTTTTGTGTAATTTACGGGATAGGGGAAATGTTAAAAAAGTTGCCAAAGAATTAATAGAAGAGCATCAGTCAATTGATATACTTGTTAATAATTGTGGCGGCCCGGCAGCCGGTTTTTTTGAATCATTTTCGGATGAACAGTGGGATGAGGCATTTCAAGAAATTTTTCAGACGGCAAGAATTTTTGGTGAAGCTTTTATTCCGGGAATGCAGATCAAAAAATGGGGGAGAATTGTTAATATTACATCCGTGGCAGTTAAGCATTACATCGATAATCTTATTCTTTCAACATCAATGCGGAGTGCTTTAACCGCTTATACAACGATTCTTTCGAAGCAAATTGCAGGTTTTGGTATAACCATTAATAATGTTGCTCCGGGGTTTACTTTAACTGAGCGTATTTATGAACTAGCAGAAAAACGGGCGGCAATTGCCGGAATATCCATCGAGGAAATGTTACAATCAATGGAGAAAAATGTACCGGCAGGCAGATTTGCAAAACCGGAGGAAATAGCAGATGCAATTGGCTTTCTTTGCAGTGATAAAGCCTCCTATATTACCGGTAATACGATTTTGATAGACGGCGGTTTATCACGAAGCATAATATAATTATTAAAAGATTTTTTTTCATTTTTTATAGTACAGTATGTTTAAAATAATTAGTGCTGAATTTTTAGCGCAGGATATTAAAAGGCTTGAAATTTTAGCTCCCAAAATTGCGCAAAAAAGAAAACCCGGTCAATTTGTCATCATCCGTGCAAATGAAATGGGAGAACGTATCCCATTAACCATTGCAGATAGTAATCTCGAAACAGGAACTATTACTATTATTGTGCAAGGAATTGGTAAATCGACAAAAGAAATTAATGCACATAATGCAGGCGATACATTATTGGACGTTGTTGGGCCGCTTGGGCATCCTTCCCATATCGAGAATTTTGGTACTGCTGTCAGTATCGGGGGTGGTGTCGGCACTGCCATTGCTTTCCCGACTGCAAAAGCACTCAAGCAAGCTGGCAATCATACAATTTCAATTAT
>JACPGF010000271.1:3875-4551 GCA_016182615.1 Ignavibacteriales bacterium | reverse complement strand
TGCATTGGTTGGAGATGTATTATCCGGCCATATGCATCTTTATCCTGAAAATGCAAGAACCACGATTCCCCGTTTTCCGTTTCTACCCATCCACCCTGATGCGGACCATTGATGCTGCCGTTCCCCTTTTCTAACACAGTCTTCACTTCATACGGACCATAGACCGATTTGGACTTTAGTACAATTTGCCAGCCCGGTTTAACACCACCCGCCGGTGCAAAGATATAATAGAAGCCATTCCTTTTATAAAATTTTGGACCTTCAGTTGTCGGGTTATTTATTTCGCCATCATAAACCGTCACGCCTGAATCGAGCAGTGACATACCATCCTGAGCCATTTTATTTACTGTAAGTATATGTTTTCGCCCTGAACGGCTTTTCGCCCAAGCATGCACCAGATACGCGTTTCCATCATCATCCCAAAAAGGGCAAGGGTCGATCCATCCTTTGGCTTTTTGGACGAGATGTAACTCCGACCAAGGTCCTGAAGCATTTTTAGCTTTAGTTACAAATATTCCATTATCCGGGTCTCCAAAATAAATGTAGAACTCACCCTTGTGAAACCTGATACTTGGGGCCCAAATACCGTTTCCATGCTGCACGTGGGCAAATGTATCAATCGGGTATTTAGTAACCGCGTGGCCGATAATTTTCCAACTGACAAGGTCGGTAGAAT
>JACPGF010000271.1:0-3852 GCA_016182615.1 Ignavibacteriales bacterium | reverse complement strand
CGGTAGAATGGAGTATGGGCAGGCCGGGAAAATGAGAAAAACTTGAAGACACCATATAATAATCGCTGCCAACACGGATGACATCCGGGTCTGAATAATCCGCGTGTATAATTGGATTTCTGTAGGAGCCATCCCTATTATCCGGTGACCAGACCGGTTGGGCATTATGCAGGGTTTGTCTCTTTGTTTTGATAGCATGTTTTTTATCCTTGTATTTTGCCGGTACTTTATGCTCCTGAGTACTATCACTGCCTATTATCCTTAATTCTGCCTGTTTATTTTCAATGGCAAAATTATTGATGTTAAAAAACATGCAGAAAAATAAAACATACATTAGCTTATACAAAACATGCTCCATGAGGTATATAAAATTCAGGTTAAAGCTTAAAACAAATTACGGCGGTATAATGGGCAAATTATCCAAAAGATAAATACTCGTACTTGATTCTTTGAAATTCCAAACAGCAACGGACAAACTCACAGACACTAAAACTTCACTCATTTTTCACTATTCATTTTCAATGAACCCGGTCTAAAAATCGTCCCACTGGCTTTTTAAGCTTGATTACAGACCAAAATCAAAGCCAAAATGACTATTAAGCGTGGACTCATTCATTCTTCATTATTCATTGTTAATTATTCATTCCTTCTCCCGTATTTTATAAAAATGCCCGGAAAACACCACCGTCTCCGGGCTTAAAATTTATAGTCTGTTCAGCAATTATTTCAAGAGCATCATTCTTTGGAATGATCTAACTCCATTTTGCTCTAACTGCGCAATGTAAACGCCCGAGGGAAGATTTCCGGCATTAAAGGTAACAGTAATGTTATTGCCCGTCCGTGCATAACCCTCGAACAGGTTCGCAACTTCCTGACCTAATAAACTAAATACACGCAGCGTTGCATAACCATCTTTTGCAACCGAAAACTGCAAATTGGTTGTCGGGTTAAATGGATTTGGATAATTACTATACAGTTTGTAAACACCCGGCAAAGCCGGAGTTTCTTCAACAGCTGTACCAATAGGTAAACTGCTTGTACCACCAGTAACTACTACTGATCCCCCTGGTCCTAAATGAATTTTAAGTGCAAGAATACCATTTACAGTAATTGCCTGGCTAAAAGCTACGGATGTTGGATTGTTTATAGTTAGGTTTTTAACGGTTACCGGGAGCAGCGAATCAAGTTGAGCAACACTACCATTATATTCATAGTTGCCGTCAACCGGCAATTTAATAGCGCCGCCCATCGAAAGATTACCCTTAAGTCCTTTAGGATGTCCTGTTAATAACGTTGTGCCGGATGGTTGAGTGAACGTGGTAACTGTGCCGCCAATTGAAGTAGTACTTAAATCAACAACTGCACCAGGACGAAGTGCAAATTGCACATTGGCAATTGAACCAATTGAATCTGCTTTGTAGAACGTTTGTTTTGTTGTGCCAACAAAGAAAAAGGAATCAGGAAGGCTTGTAGTATTCGAGTTTGTCGTCATTTGACCACCGAGAATATTTACATCGCCGGAAACAAACCACTTGCATGTGGTTCCGCTGCCATTAGCCACATTAAAAAGCCCATTGGAGGTAATATTCCCTTTTACATATACTTCAATTGTATCGCCGCCACTAGACCCGGTAGATGTAAAAGCTGCTTCATAATTTTCAAGCAGGATATTACCGTTGATTGTAATAACATTTGCACCCGGAGCCGCATTGCCTATATTGTTGTTTGTTAGCCGCAAGTAAGTTCTGTTAACACTGCCTTTAATTTTCACATCGCCACGAATAGTATTACCGCCCCATGCAAGATTTACAGCAGTCTGATACTGCGGGCAATTCCACGAGAAGTTGTAAAAATTCTGGTTACAGTTTGATGGAGCTGCACCGATAGTCCCAGTAATTAAACACGTGGAGCCTGTACCCCAAATTGCAACCGGAAGGCTGCCAGTGTTTATCGCGTGCTCATATACACTGTTATTCCCAAAGGTTAAATTGGTACTTGCGTTTCCGAGTTTACCGCCAAGCCCGGTAATTTTACCTGTTATTGTTATAGGCGCATTTACATCAACCGAATCCGTTGCTTGTATGGTAATATTTTCCGACCCGGTCGGGGCGGCGGCGGCGGCAACCCAAGCGGTTCCGTTATAGGTTTGCCAACTGGTTTTGACAGTCCACAATCCGCCTGCAGGGGTCGGGGCTGCACTTCTAAAATCACCGGTAGTTTGCGCAAAACTATTTGCTGCAAGAACCAGAATAAAACATGCAATAACACCAAATGTATGCATTGTCTTCATTGGATAACTCCTTATTGAGATAGTTTATTTAAGTTTAATATTATCTATCAATAACTTCCGGTTATTGATACTGAAAAAAAATAGAGCAGTCCTGACACCATTCACACTATTGCAGCTGTGAAAGATTGATATTGTACGTAAATTCTGCCGACACGTAATGACTTTTCGCGTTGTTCAGAAATACAGCATCCTGTAACAGGTCATTATATTTCAGATTATTATATTCATACGCTAGCTTCAGTTTACAATCCTGATACGAGAAACCCAATCCGGCTGAGATGATGGTTGAATAAACCGGCTCACCCGGGAATGGATTACCTTCCTGCTCGAAAACTTGTGCCTGATCACTAAATCCAGCTAGAATTGTTAACCAATCCATTGGTGCATATTCTGCTCCTACATGCAGAATTTGCGAAGACTTCCAGGGATTGGAAGTGTTACTCACAGCAGTAAATTCTGCCTTATCCATAGGCCGTAATTCGTATTCAAGTGCTGCACGCAAATTTTCAATAACACTTACTGACAGGCCTATGGAACCTCTCCACGGGATCTTAATCTTATCTGAGCCGCTCACTGAACCTGTAAGTGCTGCACCAAGAGAATCATTGCGGAATGAATAGGTAAAGTCTCTTGTTACCGTTGTGGGTGGTTTCACAGAAAAGCCGACTGTCAGGTTACCGGCTTTGTACAGCCCGCTCAAGTTAAATTCCGCGCCTGAATAATCCGATGTCCCTGTTTTTGTTTTCTTGTAGTCCACCGAATCGAGCCTGAAATAGCTCGCGTAAAAAACAAATTTTCCCCTGCCCAATTGCGACTCATAATCATCAGTTGAGCCATTAATAAGCATACCGCTTAATCCGAGTGAAAAATTCTCAGTGATATTGCACGAAAATGCTGCGCCGTACCCGTAAATGGAGCCTTCACGGCTCCGGATATTCTGATACCATTGCACCGGCAGCCAATTTGAATCGCTTAAAACAAGTTTAACCGGATACGGCCTCTGAATGTTAATTGTTGGGGATAACACATTATTATCCTGAAAATAGTAATTCATATTTGCATACTCAACTGCACCGATACCGCCAACAATTTTATAATCACCAAGGGTAAATGGAATTGCCGCCATAATCTGTGTTGGCAAATTGTTGTTCTTTTTCCTGGACCAGTTAGGCCCTATATTATCATACGGCCTTTGTACGGAATCCCGGGCAGTATTATCGTCCGCGGTATCCAGCACGGTATTAGGAATAAGATAAGTGAGACCCTCCATAACAAGGCTAAAATTTGCATAATACTTGGCGGGGCCGTATTGCTGTTTTTGGCTTTCATTACGCATCCAGTATGTGTTGCCTGCCGTTATTTGCAGCTTATTTAATGACTGTAATGCAGCTGGATTTGAGAACATTACCGACACATCATTTTTCATTCCGATTGTTGTACCGCCAAGAGCCTTGGAGAAAACGGAATGATTCGAATTCCTGTCCAGGCCTTGCATGGTTAATGGTTCTTCAAACCTTGCACCCTGTGCAATGGTTTCATCTATTTGCGGAAAAACGAAAATC
>JACPGF010000263.1:4862-16127 GCA_016182615.1 Ignavibacteriales bacterium | reverse complement strand
TTTTTCAGGGCCCCGTATGGGGTCCACTATTTGTAGAAAAGAATGAAGGTAAAATACCCTAGCGCCCTGTAAGGGTGCACCCCTCCGGGGCGCTTGAATGGCTGGTGATGCTGCGGCTACAAACAGAGCACCCCTCCGGGGCGCAGAAATGGCTGGTGACGTTACGGCTACAAACAGTGCACTCCTTGAATTTGTGTAATTGTTTTTTTCAGGGCCCCGTATGGGGTTCACTCTTTGTAGAAAAAATGAGGGCGAAATACTCAGCGCCCTGTAAGGGTGCACCCCTCCGGGGCGCTTGAATAGCGGGTAATGCTGCGGCTACAAACGGAGCACCCCTCCAGGGCGCAGAAATGGCTGGTAATCCTGCGGGTACAAACATTGCACGCACGCCCGGGATTAAATCTGTTATTAGATAAACCGTTTTCTAAATCGTTGGTGAATTATTACTCTGTAATTTGGCACAAAAAAAGCCGTATGGGTGTAACCCATACGGCTTCAATATTAAACTATAAATCCTGATTTTACTTGATCAACATCATCTTCTTGCTGAGTGAAATCCCTTTTCCCGTAAGCGTGTATATGTACATGCCGGAAGGCAGGTCTTTTGCAGTGAATGAAAATGCGTGGCTGCCCGTGCTGAGGTTACCCGAGTAAACCGTTGCGGCTTTTTGGCCGAGAATGTTATACACGGTAAGAGCATACTCGCCTTGAGCAGGTACGGATATCCGTATCTGTGTCGATGGGTTAAACGGATTCGGATAATTCTGCTCAAGCCGGTATTCAGCGGGTAAACTGCCAGCTGATTCGTTTATATGGGTGACCGTGGTACTGTGTTTAAGTAACTGCCCGCTGGTTGTTCCCGCGAAAAGTGAGCCGTTAGGCATTGCAAACAATGAACTGACACCATAACCGCCAAGGCCGAGATTGGTCCAGGTATCGCCAAGATCGGATGATGCATAAATGCCGTTCATCCAAGAGGATACAAAAATATTATTGTCGCCGTCAACTTTTATCGAGTAAATCGGTCCGTTGGGGAGCCCGCCCAGTTTGTGGAAACTGTTACCGTTATCATACGAACGGTACACGCCGTCTAACTGGGTGCCAATGTATAAAATGCCGGTATTTGTTTTGCCTAGTGCGGTAACAAACTCGTATGGCATTGCTAATGGCAGCCATGATTGTGTCGTATCGAATGAAGCTGACAATCCTTTCTGGAAAGCCGCTGCAAAAATGGTATAGGGTGTGGAGAGGGCATTGGTATCAAGTTTATCCATCAGGGCATTAATAACGGTGCTGCCGATGTTCTGATTCTGTGCAGTCCAAGTATAGCCGCGGTCGGTTGAGCGGAAAACACCGAATCCCCAGGTACCTGCATAAACATAGCCGTTCAAGCCGATAAGTACCGAACGTATATCATAATTAGGGAGCGTTTCCGTCCATGTTAAACCGTTATCATTGCTCCGTGCCAAACCATTACTGGTAGCTGCAAAAATGTGTGAACTATCGTTAACTGCAAGTGACCAAATTGCCGAAGCAGGCAGCATGCTTGCATTGATAACCGTGTCTGCAACTCCATTAGTATCAACATGGAAAATCTTTCCGCCAAAAGTGCCCGCTAAAATAGTCGTGCTATCCTTCCGTACAAGGCTGAGCACCCAGGCGTTATCGGGCATAACCGAGCTGACAGACCAAGTGCCGTTTCCACCCGAACCAAACGGGGGAGTAGTATTAACCGTTAGCGGAACAACTGTTGAGTTGCCGCCGGAAACATTTACCGGGAAAAGGATCAAACGGTTCAACGGGATGTATCCGATAAAGTTGCTTAAATCATGCGATGAAATTGATTCAAGGTTATCGGCAAAAATCTGTCCCTGCACAAGTGTACCCACGCAGTGTACCGTTGCAAGCGGAGCCAAAACACTGCCCTGAAATCTGGAGCCAATTAAAGAAACCGATGTTGCAAAAGGAAAGTTAAACATGATAAAATTATTCAGGTTACCGTTGATCTCAACATTGCCTGTAAACTGAAGCGTTGCGCCTAACACATTAACAACGCCAATTGACCCTTTGGGGATGTTGATGATGATCGAGTCCGAACCGGAGAAATCTGATCCCGCGACAGTGAAAATATTCAAATAAATATCGGTGCCGGTAAGGGTAAGTTTATTGCTGGCAAAAAGTGATGACCCGTTGACAATGTGCGTGACAAGCCCTGTTGATAACGAATTGATGTTGAGCGAATACGCGCTAAAATTAAACGGGTTACCATTTACTAATGAACCATATGGATACACAACGCTTGCATTTGGCAGGTTTGTTGAATCTCCATAGAAAACATCTCCATGAAACACTGCACCCGAACTAAAATTAAGATAACCGTTTGCATTTAACACCGGGGGAACGGGTGACAAAGTTGGCAGCAATCCACCAACAGAGGCTCCGACAAGTGAGATGTTATTCCCCGCGCCAACTTTTCCACCAACACTCGAGCCGGTAAAACTGGCATCGTTTTTCAGTAAAATGTTATAGTTGTAATAATCGCGCACATCATACGCTGAGTTGAAATAGTTGATAATTGTTTTAAGTTTTAGATTGAGTGAGCCGGAAGGACTAACAGTACCAATGCTCCAAATCCCTGTCGTAGAATCATAACTGCCCTGATCCGGTTCAGCTTCGAGGAATTTTATTCCCCGGGGAATGGGGCATTGTGCAAAAACTCCCAATGCCGGGAAGAGGGGATCGGGGTTGGTTACGGTAACCGTGTATGTAATTAAGTCTAAATTGAGCGGATTACTATCTGACACACTCGCACTGACAGTAACCTGTCCGGATAATTGTATAACAGACAATATCAAAAGCACAGTGATACATGTAAAGTATTTAATCATTGAAATTCCTTATAGTTTGAATGCGCACACACTCGCGCATGCCGTTTTGTGATATTGGCTTTAATTTACTTGAAAAATACTTTACACACAATCGTTTTTTAATGAATAAGCAAAAATAATTGTTCATTATTTTGTCCTAGTAGCAAAAATACCCCAAAAACAAAAACTGCCCCAAGAAAGGCTCAGGGCAGCAATTGTAAAAATAGAGAAGTTTTTATTGGGGCATCGTTTTTGCACTTTGGGCCATCGAAGCCATCCCGCTGATGGCACCGATGTTCATCGATTCGAGTGCCGAACTGGGCACTATCATCAATGAACCTTTTTCTTTCAGGCCTTCAAAAAGCATGTTCATGCCGCGTAACTGCAATGCAACGGGATTATCTTTATACTGCAAACTTGCCAGTGCAAATTTTTCAGCGATTTCGGTTTCTGCCGTACCTAAAATGACACGGGCTTGGCGTTCACGTTCTGCCTGTGCCTGCTTGCTCATGGCATTTGCCAGTGCGGCTGGAATTATAATGTCGCGTATGCCCACCGTTTGGCAGGTTACACCCCATGGACTGGTATGTTCTTCCAAAGCAGCTTGCAAATCAGCCGCAATTTTATCACGGTTCTGTAACAGTTCGGCAAGCTCATGTTTACCGATGGTATCTCGCAGGGCAGTTTGGGCTATGTATGAAACTGCAAGGTTATAATCCTGCACTTCAAGCGCTGCTTTCTCAACATCCCATACCGTCCAGTAAACAACTGCATCAACATTCACAGGGACGGTGTCCTTGGTCAGAGTTTCTTCTGCCTTAAAATAGGTCGTGCGCACACGCTGGTCGATATAGCTCGAAACCCTGTCAATAATGGGGACGATGAAGAACAAACCGGGACCGCGCAGGCCTATAAACTTACCCATGCGGAGGACAACTCCCCGCTCCCATTGATTCGCGATTCTGAACGATGATGAAATCAATAGTGCAAAAATAATCCAACCGATGAGAAATGCCGGATGAGGCTCAAGCATAGTCTGAAAAAGTACTCCGGCACCAATCATTATCAGAAGGATTGTTAACGATACCGGGTTCAAATTGGAAAAACGTAAATCATTCGGGTTCATTTTTTACCTTTCAACATTTTTAATTCAACAATTATTTCTTCAACCGTAAAACCGTAACATGATGTAATACTTAAAAACTCGGAACAGATACTCCTGAGCTTTTCGCGTGCTTCTTCGGGTGCGATACGCACCGGTTCGGCGCCGATAAAGGTACCCGTCCCTTGCTGGGTTTCAAGCACCCGTTGAATCTCAAGTTCCTTGTAGGCCTTGGAAACGGTATTCAGATTTATTTGCAGCTGCACTGCAAGGCTCCGTACCGTAGGGAGCTGCTCGCCGGTTTTTAGATTGCCCCGCGAGATACCGAACCGTATCTGGTCGATAATCTGTTTGTAAAAGGGCACTCCGCTTACCGGGTCAAGCGTAAAATCAATCATAAAGCACCTATTAATTAGTATCTTAGTAAACTATTGTACTATACAAATAGTACACTGTAAATATAAGATAATCCGGAGGGTAATGTCAAGAACTTTTTTAATGAATAATTAATAATGAAGAATGAAGAATGAAGAATGAAAAATAATCCCAAACCCAACATTTAATTACGTAATATGACCGTGTAAAGCATTGATATATGAGAGATAACTAAAATCGAGGTAACTTCTTAATAAATGGGCGGCTTGTAATTTTAATTAAAAATCTATTTCGTTCCTACGGAACTTGGTTGTGTTAGGAGAGTAGTTTCTATAGATATTTCGTCCCGTTGGGACTGAGAGCCTAATTTTTAACATGGGTAAAATGTCCATGATTTTGGTTGTAGTACATTTATTATCGCACAAAATCGCACAAAATAATTTTAAACCAATTACTGTATAATTGGCTCTCAGCCACAGCGGGGCGAAATATCTATAGAAAAAATTATCCCAAATGGGCTAAAGTTCCGTAGGAACGAAATAAGTTCTACCCTTTATTGAGAAGTTACAAATCGAGTATTACGAAAATACGTAATATGTTAATTTCACTTAAACTTTAACTGAGACATTAAGAAACAATATGTTCCGTGATTTGTATTACGTAAGCGATTCTTGGGTAAGGGTTTAATCCCTTTACCACAAACATGTACTATTCTTGCATGATGCGGGTGAAATACTTTAGTCGAGGGGAATGATAGTGGGGTAGAGAAATGACACGGAGTAGTTAACAAAACAGATTAAAAAAAGCCGGGATACTTAAGTATCCCGGCCGATAAAATTAACCTAAATACAGTCCAACGATGCCGTCAAACGCACGCAGTGCTTCATCAATTTTGGCAACATCTTTTGCACCTGCCGTGGCAAGGTGCTGCTTGCCGCCACCGCCACCACCGAGAAGCTTGGCAACATCGCCAACAATTTTCCCGGCACTCAGTTTCTTTTCTTTAATCAGGCTGTCGGTGACAACGCATACTAAACCGACTTTGCCGTCAATTTCCGAAACCAAAAGTCCAACTCCTTCACTCATTCTGTTGCGGAGCTCATCACCGAATTTTTTCAATTCGTCAGTATCGATTGCTGAGACCTTCCCTTTGTAGAGGCTAATGTTGCCTAATACTATTGGGGTAGCAGCAATGTTTGCAATGGATGCAAGTTTATCCTTAAAATGCAGGTCGGCTATGTCTTTTTCCAATTTCTTCTTTTCTTCAGCAAGTTCGGTAACCCGCGCTTCAAATGCTTTTACTTTGGCAAGCTGATGATTAAGGAATCCTTCAACCCCTTTTCCAGTTACCGCTTCAATCCGTCGAATGCCGCTGGCAATGCTATTCTCGCTGATGATTTTAAACAGTCCGATTTCCGAAGAATTATGCACGTGCGTTCCGCCGCAGAATTCCATTGAAAAATTACCAAATTGCACAACGTTTACATTATCACCATACTTGTCGCCAAAGAACATAAGTGCCCCCATTTTCTTGGCCTCCTCGAATGGAATTGCACGGTGATGATGCAGGGGATGGTTTTTCCGGAGTTCTTCATTAAGCATTTGCTCAACTTCAAAAATTTCAGTTTCGGAAAGTTTTGCAAAATGGCTAAAATCAAAACGCAGATGGTCCGGCCCAACATAAGAACCGGCCTGTTGTACATGTGTGCCGACAATCTTCCGCAAACATGCATGCAAAAAATGTGTTGCAGAGTGATTCCTCTGTATATCCCAACGCCGGGCGCTGTCCACTGTTAAACGCACATCAAAGCCTGTTGCAAGGGAGATGTCATGCTCATTTTTTACAACGTGAATGGTTTTATCTTCAAGCTTCGCGACATCAACAATCTCAAGAGTAGCATCACCGGTTGTTAAATAACCGGTATCATCTATCTGACCGCCCGCTTCAACATAAAAAGGGGATTGATTGAGAATAATTAAATCGGTGAACTGCTCTTTTTTATGTCCGATAATCTTTGCATCTGCTGATAACTTTTCGTAACCCAGAAAAGTTGTGGCGGTGTTTTCCGTTAAGTTAAAGTCAGCAGAAGAGGTTGCCTGAATATTAAGAGATGATAATTTTTCCCGTGTTGCTTCACGGGCGCGGTTTTTCTGCTCTTTCATTAATTCAGTAAAACCATTCTCATCAACCGTGTAACCAGCCTCGCGGGCCATTACTCCAGTAAGGTCCAGGGGAAAACCGAATGTATCATAGAGTTTAAAAGCTTCAGCACCAGAAACCTCAGTGCTGTTATTCTTTTTCATTTCTTTTACGATGCCGTCAAACAACTCAATCCCGTGACCGAGTGTACGCATAAAGCTTTCTTCCTCGGAGCGGATGATTTTTTTTACGTATTCTTCTTTCAATTTAATTTCAGGGAACACATCACCCATTGTCGCGATTAAAATATCAACTAACTTAAAGAGAAAAGGCTCATGCATGTTTAACTTACGGCCATAGCGAACTGCACGGCGGAGAATACGGCGCAGTACATAACCGCGTCCATCGTTGCCTGGCAAAGCACCATCTGCAATGGCAAATGAAAGTGTCCGGACGGCAATGACACGTAAAGGAATTTTATTATCTTCATCATATTGCACACCGCTTAATTCAGCAATCTTGTCAATAAGCGGAGAAAACACATCAGTGTCATAGTTTGAAGGTTTGCCCTGAATTACTGCACAAAGCCTTTCGAAACCCATACCGGTATCTACATGCTTGCTTGGCAAATCTTTTAAAGAACCGTCAGCCTCACGGTTATACTGTATAAATACCAAGTTCCAAATTTCAATGCAATCCTGTGTGCCTGCATTTACCAGCGAACCGTTTTCTAAATCGTCGGTCAGATTAATATGGATTTCAGAACATGGTCCGCAAGGGCCGGTTTCACCCATCTCCCAGAAGTTGTCCTTTTCAGCAAAACGCAAAATGTGTAAAGGATTAATATCGGTAACGGTTTTCCATAGCTCAATTGCTTCATCATCCGATTTATAGACTGTTGCCCACAGGCGTTCTTTCGGCAGTTTAAATACATCGGTCAACAGTTCCCAAGCCCATGCAATAGCCTCTGCTTTGTAATAATCACCAAATGACCAATTACCCAGCATTTCAAAAAAAGTGTGGTGATAAGTATCATGGCCAACTTCTTCAAGATCATTGTGTTTTCCGCTCACCCGGATGCATTTTTGTGTATCAGCCGCGCGGCTGTATGGGCGGCTGCCCGTCCCAAGAAAAACATCTTTGAATTGATTCATTCCCGCGTTGGTAAAAAGCAGTGTTGGATCATCAAACGGAATTACCGGGGCTCCCGGCACTAGTTTATGCCCCTTTTTTTCAAAAAAATCTAAAAATTGCTGCCGTATTTCTTGAGAAGTCATACTATCCTTAATTACTAAAATTCATTTTAAGTCAATACAAATTATAATAAAATTAATGAAGAATTAATAATGAAGAATGAATAATTCTAAAAGGAGCCAGAATTGGGGGGATTAGTGTATCTAAGTAATTCCAGCAAAATACCTAAATAAATTAATTTTTTACTTGATTTTTATTAAAAAATTTCTCATTATTAATAAAAATGCATAATACCGTAAAATTATACAACATATTGAAGGATATACCTTAAATAATAAACAATGCACAGATGATTACGCAGGTAAATCAGGCAGATAATGGACAAGACAGATGAAAGAGCACAATCAGTTACAAAAGTTACAGTACGAGGAATTCCATGACGCTTGCGGCATAGGATTCATCGCGGATTCAACAGGCAATGCCTCCAGAAAAATTCTGGAGTATGCTATAGAAGCTTTAAAAAATATGTCGCACCGGGGCGCTTCCGGAGCGGATGAACGCACCGGCGATGGCACCGGTGTGCTTGTGAATATTCCTTTTGAATATTTTTCCTTGGTGCTTGAAGAGGAACTAGGCATACGGATAAAAGGCAAATCCTTTGGCATTGGTATGCTCTTTACTTCCGAGAGCGAGATGGAAAAGTTGTATCCGCTTTTCAAGGAATCCGCTCAATACCTCCAGTTAAATATATTAGGCAAAAGAACTGTTCCGGTAAATAAATCAATACTCGGCGAAATTGGCAGGCAAACCTGCCCATTGATCATGCAGATATTTATTGGTGAGTCCGATGAAAGCACAGGAACAGCAAACTACACATTCGAAACCCGGCTTTACCTGCTCAGAAAGACAATCGAGCAGAAGGTGATTGCATTCGAGGGAGAGACATTTATCTGCTCATTATCCTCACAGACTATTGTTTACAAGGGTATGATGAAACCGGCGCATCTTGCACGTTTTTATCAGGATCTGACGCAGCCCGAGTTTAAGGTAAAAGTGGCATTGTTCCATGACCGTTTTTCAACCAACACCATTTCCAACTGGGCAATGGCACAGCCATTCCGGATGCTTGGGCACAATGGCGAAATTAACACGATTAAAGGCAACCGTTCATGGATGCTTTCACGCGAGAGTGAAATACAATCGGACTTTTGGAATGGCAATCTTGAATTTCTTAAACCGATAGTTTCACAGGTTGGCAGCGATTCGTATAGTCTTGACAATATCCTTGAATTTTTGGTAATGAGCGGCAGAAGCATGTTCCAGAGTATCATGATGCTGATACCGGAGCCATACGTTCATGATGATTCATTGCCGAAACAATTAATTGATTTTTATTCATATCATGAAAATTTGATTGAACCGTGGGACGGCCCAGCTGCCCTGGTATTTACCGATGGTAAAACTGTCGGGGCTAAACTTGACCGAAATGGGCTTCGCCCATTACGCTATAGCCTGCTCAAAGACGGAATTGTTATAATGGCCAGCGAGGCAGGAGTGGTTGAAGTTGATGAGGATAATATTTTAATGCATCACCATATGCGTTCCGGAGAAAATCTTGCTTTGGCTCTCGATGGCAGCGGCTTTATAAATGATGCAGAAATCAAGCAACAAGTTTCATCTCAGTTTACCGGTACTAAGGAACTTGGTATATCACATTTGCACAGGGAGCACTACAGTGTTGAGTTTTCGGAGTTTTCATTACCCGCTTATGGCTTTGATAAAAGGTTACGGGTTGCCTTTGGTTTTGATAAAGAGGATGTGGAAAAATTTATTTTTCCAATGGCAGAAAGTGCCAAAGAAAGCCTTGGCTCTATGGGAGATGATTCGCCGCCGGCATTGTTTTCTTTTAAACACCGTAGGTTCACTCACTTTTTTAAACAACAATTTGCCCAGGTGACAAATCCGCCGATTGACTCAATACGTGAACGGCATGTTATGAGTCTGTTCAGATACATGGGCAGTGAAGCGGGACTGCTTAATGAGAAAGGAGATTACTCGGGGGCAATTCGCATTGAAGGCCCGGTTCTCTCGCCACGTGAGGTTCGCATATTAAAAGAAAAAAATGCATCACACCAGCATGCAATAATTAACTGCCTGTTGCCGGTCGCGATGACGCTCGAGGACAGGATAGCCGAAATCTGTCATGAATGCGAGATAGTTGTACTCAATGGAGCCAAACTGATTTTCCTTTCTGATGAAGGGTTGCATCCTGCGGCACTGCCTATTCCAATGCAGCTTATCGTTGCTGCCGTGCATCAGCATCTGTTGCGGGTCAAATTGCGTAACAAGTGTTCATTGCTTTGTTTTTCGGGAGACATATGCGAAGACCATGACATTGCCTGCCTTATAGCATTCGGTGCCAGTGCGGTTTATCCGTATATGGCTTATGAATTAATTTGTGAACAATATGCTGAGGCTGATTATCCTGCAAAGCAACATAATTACCGTGTTGCGCTTGAAAAGGGTTTGCTGAAAATTATGGCAAAAATGGGGATATCAACACTGAGCAGCTATCATGGCAGTTTTTTGTTTAATGCCATAGGGCTTGCACCATCACTGTGTGAAAAGTATTTTCCAACAATAAGGTGTGCATTGGGCGGGCTTGATACTGTTGCTATACAGGAGAAACTTGCAGAAAGAGGTAAACAGGCATTTACTGAAGAAATTGAAATTTCGGAAACCGGCAGGTTCCGCTTCCGGAAAGATGGCGAAGCACATGGATTTTCACCCGCTGTTTTCAAAGGTATTCACAATCAGGCAAAACAAGTTGGCAATTCTTTTAATGGAATGGTTCAACAGCCGGTTTATATCAGGGACTTTGTTGAAATAATTAAAACTACTCCCGCACCGCTTAGCGAAGTGGAGGGTATTCAAGAGATTAAAAAACGTTTCGGCCTTGGGGCAATTTCTTTTGGAGCCATCTCTGAGGAAGTTCACAGGACCCTCGCAAAGGCAGCCACGATTCTTGGTATCCGCAGCAATACCGGTGAAGGTGGAGAACAGAAAGACCGGTATAGCATCTCGAATCCGGACCGGAGTGAAAACTGCTATACAAAACAAATTGCAAGCGGCAGGTTCGGTGTTACGGCAGCCTATTTAACGGCCGCCCGTGAAATTCAAATAAAAATGGGTCAGGGAGCCAAGCCGGGAGAAGGAGGCCAGTTGCCGGGTGATAAAGTAACGCTGTCAATCGCGAATGACAGGCATACAACGCCCGGTGTCCCGCTTATATCACCGCCACCGCATCATGATATCTATAGCATTGAAGACCTTGCCCAATTAATATATGATTTGCGGCAGGTTAATCCCCGGGCAAAGATTTGCGTTAAACTTGTCTCACAATTCGGCATTGGCATTATTGCCTCCGGAGTTGTGAAGGCCGGGGCTGATATAATTCTTATCAGTGGCCACGACGGCGGTACGGGCGCAAGCCCGCTTGGTTCAATTAAAAATACCGCATTCCCTTGGGAAATTGGATTAACAGAAGTACACCGTACATTGCTAAAAAATGGGTTACGGAACCGTGT
>JACPGF010000263.1:0-4849 GCA_016182615.1 Ignavibacteriales bacterium | reverse complement strand
GTCTTGCGGGTGGATGGAGGAATGAAATCAGCTAGGGATGTCGTTATCGCCGCACTGCTTGGTGCTGAAGAATATGATTTTGGCACAAGCGCCCTTGTTGCGCTCGGCTGCGTTATGGCCCGGCAATGCCACCTGAATACCTGTCCCGTTGGAATTGCAACACAGGACAAAGAACTGCGCAAACGCTTTAATTCTTCTCCTGACAGGCTGGTGAACTTCATCAATTTTGTGGCAGAAGAAGTAAGAAGATTGTTGGCCTCAATGGGTTATGTTGCCCTTGATGAAGTAATCGGCAAAAATGAATTGTTGCAAAGAAGCGGTAAATATGATAGTATCCGCTTTGCTGAACGGATTGACCTTGCATTCTTATTTGAAACGGTGAGTACAGTTCCATATTATTTTAATGCAAAACTCAAGTTCAGACCGCAGCCTGCAAAGGAGGAAGTGTGCCTTGATGATACCGCGATTGAGGAAGTCCGGCCCGCGGTTATGGCTCACGGCCGGGCAATTGTTACACGGAAACTAAAGAATACCGATAGAGCTGTAGGCAGCCGTTTAAGCGGCCTCATTTCATTTCTCTATGGCCCGTCAGAATTCAAAGGACACATTCAATACCGGCTCAATGGAGCAGCCGGTCAAAGCCTTGGTGCATTTTTAGTTGATAATGTTGAGCTCCGCTTGTGCGGTGTTGCGAATGATTATGTTGGAAAGGGAATGAGCGGCGGACTGATTACCATCCGTTTCCCTAAAGAAATCAGAAAATCGCTTGAAGGCAATACCATTATCGGGAATGTTGCATTATATGGTGCAACCGGTGGAGAACTATTGGTCGCTGGCAGGGCGGGTGAGAGGTTTGCAGTACGTAACAGTGGCGCGGCCGCGGTTGTAGAAGGCGTAGGCAATCACTGTTGTGAATATATGACCCGTGGATTAGTGATTGTCCTCGGTGATACCGGGCAGAATTTCGGCTCCGGCATGACAGGAGGCTCTGCGTTTATTTATGACATCCATGGAACTGCTGAAAGTAAACTAAATGATGAATATGTCAGAATAAGCAGTATTGAAGCCACTGACGAAGACCTGTTGTTGAAATATCTGGTAAATCACAAATTCCATACCGGCTCAACAATCGCAGCAGCCATTCACGATAACTGGGATATTGAGCGGTACCGCTTTGTGAAAATTGTGCCGCGCGCATTAGACGTAGTTGACTTACAACTGATATACGAAGAACAATACAAAAACCGGCTCATGGAAGTCTTTAATGAATAGTTATGAATTTTGAGTGATGAGTTATGAATGAATAATGAAGAACGTGGCTATTCATAGCGGTTAATTGCGTTTTTGCGGTCAATGCAGTGAAAAAAAACTAGAATTAAACTTGTTAAATACTATGTTGACTAAAAATACTTGAGAAAATTGAATTTTAATAGTGCTTTGCAAGTTAAACATCACAAAAACATATTGCAAGGCTCAATTCATTCATAAATATGGTTAAAAAACTCCCAAATGGCCTATTCCGGGCGTGATAACAGACCAAAATCAATGTCTAACAGTCTTTTTAGATTGGGCTCATTCATAATTCATCATTCATATCTCATAATTATAAAGGAGTCTATTAGTTTTATTTCCGGCTGCATTGTGTCAAAAGATTTTGGTTTTGGAAAAGCGCCCCATGTGTCCACCGATATTCTATCGGCTTGCACTTTGAAAACAACATATTCAAATGCCTTCAAGCCCTTGAAATCTTCTGAAATTTGAGAGTTTTTTCCCGGTCCATGTTGATAACCTAAAAAATCATAATACGGTATTGCCTGCTCATAGCTTAACTCAAACCCGCCTTCATCAGGACTAAGAACTTCACCGTACTTGGGATTGAAATTATACAAAGGTGCTCCTGAACTGCCCGCGACAATCTGATAAATACCATCCACCGACAAACGGTCGTAGAGATGTTCATGTCCGCAAATATGTGCAGTAACCTTGTACTTTTTGCACAAATCCCAGTATTTATTACGCTGTTTATAATGAAAAAGTTTTGATGTATCAGCCGGCAGTGTAAAATTTTTACCCAAATTAGGTAATGCATCCCTGAGATGCCCGCCGGTAGGGAAGACCGGTTCGTGAGTCATAATAAAAGTATATTTAGTACCACGCTCTTGTGCAGATATTAAATCATTTTCCAGCCAGTCAAGATTATTGATATATTGCCAGTCCCTCCGGTCATCTGTTGTATCTTCCGGATTGCCGTAATACCACTTATCACTCGTAACAAAAACAAAATGGCATGAATCAAAATCAAACGAATAAGTCAGCCCTTTTTCCTCCTCCGGACCGTTCAGCAAAATTTCGGGAAAAAGTTTCCTAAAATTAGCCTCATCATCGCGGTGTTGTATTTCATGGTTTCCTACGGTAAGCCAAATTTTAGGTGCAACCATATTAGGATTGTTGTAGAATGGCTGCATTACTTCCTTCCAACGATTCAATTGGCTGATTGTTGACTGCGGGTCGGTTTTACTGCCATCAACCAAATCACCCGGGAAAAGGACAAATTTGGCATCCGGCTGGTTTTTAACAGCATGATTTACCAATGCTGAAAGGACTTCACTATTAACGCCGTTATCTGTACCACGGCTGTCGGACATTGCGATGAATGAAAAATTTTGTGCATTAATGAAACCTACGCTAAGTAGCAGAAAAAATAATACTTTATACATGGAAACCATCGGTTCAAATGAGATAATTTTAATTCTTAAGATACAATCTGAAAACGAAACCACACAGAGTTTGTTAAATAATTAAATGGATTTTATCGTGAGCGGGTAAAATATATAAAAAACCATGCCACTTTGTTTCTGCCTCATCTATTTGGGTTAAAATTTTAATGCCAACTAAGCCGGTAAATTCTAAAAAATAAGAAAAAAAGGAGGATTATTGAGAAAAGCAGTGTATAAAGGCTAAAAAGCCTTAAAAAAATAGCCAAATCAACTAAATAAGTTGGTACAGATTTTGCTTTAGACGGGCATTAGATTAAAAACCATATTATCAACATAATATATCAGGTACAAAATGATAAGAAAAAAAGTAACAATAGATGGTAATGAAGCCGCCGCGCACGTCGCGTTTCAAACCAACGAAGTGATCGCGATTTATCCGATCACCCCATCGTCGAATATGGGTGAGTGGTGCGACCAGTGGGCTTCTGAAGGCAAGAAAAATATTTGGGGTGAAGTTCCGTCAGTATCCGAGATGCAGAGCGAGGGTGGTGCAGCTGGTGCAGTTCATGGTGCATTACAAACAGGACTCCTGATGGTTCCGAACATGTTTAAAATTGCCGGTGAACTTACCTCAACCGTTTTCCATGTATCAGCCAGATCAATTGCGGCCCAGGCACTCTCAATTTTTGGTGATCATAGTGACGTTATGTCAACCAGATCAACCGGTTTTGCACTCCTTGCTTCGAACTCAGTTCAGGAAGTTATGGATTTTGCTTTAATAGCAACAGCAGCCACACTTGAATCAAGAATTCCTTTCCTCCACTTCTTCGATGGTTTCAGAACATCTCATGAAGTTATGAAAATAGAACAGTTAACCGTTGAAGATATGAAAGCAATGGTTACCGATAAGATGATTTTTGAACACCGCAAACGTGCGCTTACGCCGGAATCCCCTGTTTTACGCGGCACGGCACAAAACCCTGACGTGTACTTCCAGGGCCGTGAAACGGTGAACGGATTTTATACAGCATGCGAAAAAATTGTTCAAGAGCAAATGGATAAATTTGCTGTACTAACCGGCCGCCAGTATCACCTGTTCGATTATTATGGCGCTCCGGATGCTGAGCGAGTTGTTGTTATCATGGGCTCTGGTGCGGAAGCAGCAGAAGAGGCCGTTGATTATTTAGCAGCAAAAGGCGAAAAAGTCGGTATGGTTAAAGTCCGTTTATACCGTCCTTTCTCAATCGACAAATTTATTGATGCACTTCCGGTAACAACGAAAGTAATTACCGTTTTAGACCGGACAAAAGAACCGGGTGCAAATGGCGAACCAATGTATCTTGATATCGTTAATGCAATTTCCGAGCGCTTTAACGAAGGTACCTTACCTTTCGCTTACCCGAAAATGACAGGCGGACGTTATGGATTGTCATCAAAAGAATTTACGCCTGCCATGATTAAAGCAGTGTATGATGAAATGAAAAAGGATAAACCGAAAAATCATTTCACCATTGGTATTAACGATGACGTTACAAACACCAGTTTGGAATTTGATGCAACCCTTTCTGTAGAAGCCCCTGAAACATTCCGCGGTAAATTCTATGGCTTAGGCGCAGATGGTACTGTTGGTGCTAACAAGAACTCCATTAAAATTATCGGCGAAGGCACGGACTTTTTTGCTCAGGGTTATTTCGTGTATGACTCGAAAAAATCCGGTTCAACAACCGTTTCCCATCTCCGTTTTGGCCCTACAAAAATCCGTTCAAGCTATCTGATCAATCAGGCAAACTTTGTTGCTTGTTCACAACAGGTATTCATGGAACAGATGGACATGCTTTTTGATGCAGTAGAAGGTGCAACATTCCTTTTGAATACAAAAGTATCTAAGGAAGAAGTATGGGGCAGCTTACCCATGAACGTTCAAAAATCACTCATCGAAAAGAAGATGAAATTTTATGTGATTGATGCATATAAAGTTGCTGAAGAAGTCGGCCTTGGCGGCCGTACGAACTCAATCATGCAGACCTGTTTCTTCTCCATTTCCAATATTCTTGGGAAAGAAGAGGCAATCTCAATGATTAAAAACGCGATCAAGAAAACATATGGGTCAAAAGGAGATAAAATCGTTCAGA
>JACPGF010000010.1 GCA_016182615.1 Ignavibacteriales bacterium | reverse complement strand
TTAAATCCCAGTTTTGAAATGTTGAACTGGCATCAGTACGATCTATTTTTCGAACCGGCTCACCGGAGAGTGCGTAAATCCTGATAGTGCAGGTGGGAGGCAGATTGGTAAACTGCACCCATTGATCATTTAACCCGTTCTCAAGTTTATGGATGCCGTAATACGGGTTTGGATATACCGATATATTTCCCAAATTTGCTGTCGCAATATCTTTATTATTTATTAATGGCTTCACGGCTACAAAAGTCATTTTGTCGCCAGCGGTTAATGGTTTCCAAAGGTTTACCTTAATAACCGTGCCGGGTTGCGGTTTGTTTTCCGGATTATCCGATAACAGCCAAAAACTCATACGGTAATTTTTATCAGTAGTTACCGGCAACGGCAATGGGATGTGCGGACTGCTGACATAATTCGTGTCACTGCCAAACGGAGGAAATGAAATAACTTTTTCCCACACAACTGAATCTTTCTCTCCAACTGCACTATCGATATAGGCATGGCTCCAACTGCTGTCGGCATATTTCGCTGAGATCAGCCCACCATCATACACTTTCAAGTACATCCGTTTATCATCCTCCGATATCTTGGGATTATTTATCTGCCATACACTGAAAGGGAGTTTATCCTTTCCCAGTATTTTTGCACTACTGGTAATATTTACACCGAGTCCGCCTGCTTTTAAGAATGGATAATACTCACTATACAGTGATGGATTTTTTTCAAATCGTATCTCTATATCACTATTTCCAATGTATCCTTTATGATTAAACCCTTCTGCACCTTTAGATATATACAAGTATCTTTTTTCTGCAACAATATAAATTGAATCAAGGCCGTCTAACCACCATGTCCTGCCCGTAACAGTTGAGGTAACTCCTAAAACGTTTATTCCTTCACGTGGAATACCAAAAGATACCTCCCCGACTGCATTAACAGGCTTCCCTGCTTCTTGCACCATGATAACTTCTTTCACGCGCCTACTTGAATTTCCCGGATCGGATACTTTTATTGCAAAGCCATCAACGATGTCCGCGTTAATGAGGATATCCTCCTGAGAAGTGGGTACACCTTCCATTGGTCTGTCTTTTAACAAAACTACACCCGTATTCAAATCTTTCAGTGACCAGAGTAATTGAGTTGTATCGGTACTTTTAGTTATCCCAACTTCATAAATATGCCCGGTCAGTTTCTTCTCATCTACTATATAATTGGAAACGAGTCCATCATGAACCCTTCCGGCTTTGGTTACGGAAAAAGACTGGCTGAACCTTTTCGGATACGCGTCTCCAATCGCATCCGGTTGAGGAACCACCTTTACTATTGATGGAATGCTGCGGACAATCCGCTGTTCGCCATCGGGGTTGTAGGCAAATGCAACAACTCCAAAATAATATTCTTTACTATTATACAACCGGCCTTTACTGATATAGTCGCTGTTTATGTGCAGCACCCGTTGAATGCCTTTGTTTGTTCCGGTAATTTGGGGTACATCAACGTTAACTCCATATACTAAGGTTTGTTCTGTAAATATGGAGTCAGCATTTACTCTATCAAAAGTTGCCACAAGATGAGGGCTATTCCCTTTACTATCGGAATACTGAAAAACCTGATACCCTTCAAAATCATATAGTTTGTTTTCGCCCGGCAGAACAGATTCATCGATGAACGTATATGATTCAGCGTTATCTGCCCAATACAATACTGCCTTATTATCACCTGAAACTGCTGTTACCGATGGTGTTGGAACCAAAGGAGCATTGGCAAAATTCCTTTTAAAAACTCCGTGGAGCCTTTGAGCGTATTTTTTAAGCTCAGTTACTGAATTATAATTACTCGTTCCTCTGGCCAATGCGATTGCATAAATCACCTCAAGGGAATCGCCAGACGCCAAATCAAATTTGCCTGTATTGAGCATGACACGTCTGTCGCCTGCGGCAAGACCAGTGCTCCCTTCCCACTCACCTGTTCTAGTTTCCGGGTCGCCGGTTAACACGCAAGTCCCTGCCTGATTGTATATTGGATTGGCAGTATCTCTCCCATTCCAAATTTTACCGGACATCATATTATATACTTGTTTCGCTCCAATATAATCACCTTGAACCGGATCGGAATAATAGGCAGAACCACCTATTATAAAGCCAATAGAAGTCATAGGTAAATTGGTTTTGCTTTTAATCCAGTGCCCATTGACAATAGCGCTATCAGGAAGGTTTCGGCGTGTTATCATATGATATTTTGTTTTATCATAGTCAACCACTGGCCCTTGCAATAAAATGTATCCAACAGCTGGTGGTTTTTCGTCATATCCATTTGCTCCTGCATCAAAATTATCCCCGTTATAACAATATGCCATGTTAACTAAGGTGTCGCTTCCGATAAAGTCATCCCCCGCATCACCAAGATCAGGATCGCTCCAGATTGAAAAGTAACCATCTTTCAGGTTCTTGCTGCCCTTATTTATTATTATGTATTTTTTAAAAACCACATCGCCAAATATCCGTGGTTTAGTAAAAGCAAAAATGGATGTTTGAATTTCAAGCCCTATTGGATTAGAGCCATACAGGTAAAGTGTCCGAGAAGAATCCAAATCATTTACAACGTACCAGTTTACTTCATCGCCTAGAAACTTTGGCCTATCGATTTGGCGGTTAAAAATTCCATCACCATCTATATCCTCCCAAGGGGCACCATCAGCTACGGGCCAGTTGTTATAGTCATATTCCAACCGGTCGCGTTCACTGCCTGCGGGTAAATTTTCCCACCCTTTCCGGATTTTCCAGATTTTGTATTCCGGCTTTTTAGGATCATCCGCTTTTCTATCCGGCAGTATTTTCCCCGCTTGCAAGCCCGTACGGTAAGCACTGCCTTCAACAAATACACTATCCATTACCTTAAACCCCAGCAGAACCCCGTCTTGAAAAATGGCTGTTTTTACATGCTTCATATCTTCATCCCAGTATAAGCCACTTGAGCCGCCCACACGATTATACGATCCGATTCCATTGTTATAAAAGATCATTTTAATCCGGTTAATGGCAATGTTATCTTCTTTATCATTTGTTAATATCTTCTGCACATTATTCTTTGGATCATCAGATATTTTACCATATACCAAGTAACGCTGTGTCATCAAGGCCATCAGTGAAAGGAATAGAATACTCTTAAATTTTGTCATATCGCTCCCGTTACAATCCTTTAATTGTCGTCAAAATCAATTGGAATTTGTTTCAATTGGAATACTTGTCAATCATCGTTAATTTGATTTTTTTTCTACATTTGTACGTCACGAATTATCTCGTCATTTGCGCAACAGCCAGTTTTAACACCTTAGTGCCAACACCGGGAATATCAACATGTACTATATACATTCCGCTGGAAACGTTTTGGTTGCCGTTATTCCTTAAATCCCAGTTTTGAAATGTTGAACTGGCATCAGTACGATCTATTTTTCGAACCGGCTCACCGGAGAGTGCGTAAATCCTGATAGTGCAGGTGGGAGGCAGATTGGTAAACTGCACCCATTGATCATTTAACCCGTTCT
>JACPGF010000242.1 GCA_016182615.1 Ignavibacteriales bacterium | reverse complement strand
CTACAAGATAGTTTCTATTAAAAGTGCCGAAGTTTCACTTGTAAATTATGTTGCAAAAAAGAAAAAGTTTTTTCCCGATGATTTTTCTCTCATCGTTTATATCGGAAAAGAATACAGCAAGTTGATTTTTTTGCAGGGAAGAAAGCTCCGGCACATCGGTTCAACTTTAGATGTCGGCACAACAAATTTACATACGTATGATGTTTACTTTTCCAAAATACTTTTGGAAATGGAAAACGGCGGTATCCCGACCCTCGACAACATCATCGTGTGTGGTGAGGATGTTTCTGAAAATCTCATACTTTCATTTTATGGTACATTTCCTGAAACAAATGTTAGCCGTGTTGAATTCGAGGAAATTGATACTACTGCAATAAATGATGAGAATAAAGCCAAGTTATCTGCCTACACAATTCCCATTGCAGTAGCAACAGAATACTTTGAAGAGCTGGAAAAAAAATACATAGGCCTTAATCTATTACCCAAATATGTCAAAGAAGATCAAAAGGTATTTCAGTTTGCTTGGCACGGTTATCTGATGATACCATTACTTTTTGCAGCCGCTTTTTTTATGACCAGTGAAATCCTTACCCGGCAAAATGAAATAAGCAAACTGAAAAAAGATATTGAAATACAAACAGCCCTTAAAAACAAGAATTTACAAATCCTATCCGAAATTGAAGCTTTAACCACAAGGATTAATAATTTCGATCAGACACAAAGTATTCTCGATTCTGTTACCCGCGGAACAGAGGTATGGGGTAAGTTTCTGAGCAAAGCAAGCAATTACTCCTCAACAAAAAGGAATTTTTGGTTCAGGAGTCTCGCGATTGAAGATGTTACAGGCATAAAACTTGAAGGACATTCGTTAAACAATAAGGTGTTAACCGATTTGACAGCAAATTTAGACTCAGCCATTTTAAAAAGTGTTTTTTATGATCCTGTTAAAGACAAAGACGCATACCGGTTCGTCTTGAATTTTAAGGGGAATAAGTAATCTCCGATGGCTGAATGAACAGGAAAATAAAAAATACCCTCGCATTGGTTGGGATATTGGCGGCACTTCTGGTGCTCGGCTTCGCGTTTATTTTTATTTTTCAAAAACCCTCTATAAAGAAGAAGAAAGCTGAACTTGCCAACCTGAAAGCATTCGAATACGATACCGAAGGGTTAAGGCAGCAATTACGGGATAAAACCCGTGAGGCAAGTATCCTCGATTCTGTACTGGCTGCTAGGAAGTTCAATATACCGCAGGGTCTTTCTCCGCTGAAATTTTATGAATTCCTGAATAATATGGCGCCAATGCTTTCGCAGGAATGCAAAGTTAATGTCGAGTATCTAGAACAGAAAACAGATAAAAATTTCTTTTTCCATTCCTATAAAGTTTCTGGGTATGGTACTTATAACGACATGTATCAAATCGTTTATGCTATTGAACAAAGTAAAGAGCTGAAAAAGATACTAAACATTACATTATCCAGTTATGTAGTAACTACCGATACTGATGAGCCTGATTTTTTAGTTAATTTTACCTTAAACGTGGGAACCTATTTCGCGGATAATGACCGGTTTGCATCAGCCGAATATATTGAGAATAAATTATCCGCTTCAAAGTTATACGATGTGTTCTATCCATTGATACGCACGCAGATACCACCGAATTATGACGGTCTGCTTGACGTGCAGGGTGCAAGATTGTTGGCTTTGGTTCCCGAGGGAGCGTTTATTTCTGACCTGAAAGGTGAGTCCTTCCTATTGATGGAAGGGGATAAAGTATATCTTGGATATTTAACACAAATTGACCGCCAGAGGAACAAAGCAAAATTTGTCCTGAATAAAGGCGGCATTGTTGAATCGATTGAAATTCCGCTTGAACGCGAGATACAGAAATTAGAAAAATAGGTTTTACAATGAAGAAATTTCTATTGCTCTTATTATTAATCAGCTTCCAGCCTTTTAGCAACAGCCAAAAGCTGCTGGAAAAGCAGCTCAGGGGATACAATGCCCCGGATGAATTGATAACGCTTAGTGCAAATATTCCGTTTAATGATGCAATTGAGCTTATCAACCAGATGAGTATGAAAAAGAGCGGCAAAAGAGTTATAGCATTAATTAAAAGAGATGCACCGATTGGTGTGGAAATAATTAATGTCCCGTACGATAAGGCACTGCTGATGATTGTACAGTATGCCGGACTGGTTTATGAAGAAACAGAATCCTCAACCATTATAAAAACAAAAATTCAAGTCAATCAGGATCTTAAACCAGAAACCTATGCCGATATCGACACGCGGGAAATAAAAATCTCGGCAATATTTTTTGAGCTTGATGTAACAAATTCAAAAGACAGGGGCGTTAACTGGCAGTTCTTGTTAAGTAATAAAGCAGGCAGCATCGGTACAAATGTTAAAACGACCGGTGATGCAACTACAAGCGGTACAACATCCTCTTCCGATTTTACGCTTTCAACAAGCAACGAATTTGGTTTAGGCGGTTACTTCGGACAGGCATTATCTTTGTTTAGATATTTTGAGACACAAAATCTTGGAGAAATTATTGCCAGCCCATCTATAACCGTCAGGAATAAAGTTGCCGGTAATATACAAGTGGGTTCCGATTTTTCAATTAAACAACGTGATTTTTCGGGAAATGTTGTCGATAACTTTTTCAAGACCGGTTCTATTGTAAAAGTTACACCATATATTTACGAGCAGGACAGTCTTGAATATACATTACTCGATCTGGAAGTTGAGCGTTCAAGCGGCTTCCCTTCTGAATTAAGTACCGAAATAAAAAGGACCTCTGCCAAAACGCAGGTACTGATGTTGGACGGTGAAGAAACGGTTATAGGGGGTTTATACCTGAATGAAGAAAACAAAGTACGAAATGGCATACCGTTCCTTAAAGACCTTCCTTGGTGGGTTTTGGGAATCAGGTATCTGACCGGTAGTGACCAAGTAACTTTATTAAAAAAGGAACTGGTGATAGTTATTAAAATTGAACTTTTACCAAAGTTAAAAGAAAGATTAGCATTTCCTTCCGGAGAAAACCCGATCGAGAGAGAATTAAAAAACAAGCGTGATAAAATTCAATATTATAAGTTTAACGAGACGCCACCTAAATAAAGTTAGTAACTTTTATGGATTCTATTCTAATTATTGATGATGATATATTGCTTTGTAAAGCATTGGCAGAAGAATTACATTTTCATGGGTTTACGGTTACTTATGCAAGCAATCCCGATAAGGCTATTGCTGATATTGAACAGCATTCATTCGATGTTATTCTGCTGGATTTAATGATGCCGGGGAAAGATGGTTTTTATTTTTTGCGGCTCTTCAAGGAAAAGGGAATCAATGCAAAAGTGATAGTACTTACCGCTTACTCGACTATAGATACTGCTTTGGAAGCTGCAAAGCTAGGAGCCAATGAGTTTATTGCTAAACCATACGAGATAGAGGACTTAATACTTTCGATAAAAAAAGTATTGCAGCCGGCATAAGTAAATGAAGATTAGTTTACGAATAATACTGATTAACTTCCTTACTCTTATTCTTATTTTATTCGGCTCTGGAATTGCATTCTACACTGTTGTATATAACATAATCACTACCCAGGAAACAAAACATCTCCTTAACACGGCGAACGATTTTATATTTAATCTTGAAAGTAATATAGAGCTCTGTGACAGTTCTTTCATGACGTATCTGCATAAACCCAAATCTGATCCGGAAATTGAAAAACTTGACTTTATTGTAAAAGCTGATGCCGGAAGGTTTGGCAGGCCGAGGCTTTTAATGGCAAAATCAAATATCAGTATTCCAATTGGTGATTTTTCATTGCAGGATTGTTTTGTTTCCAACCCGTATCTGCTTGTACGGCTGTATAAAAACCCTGCCGGGGTTGAATATGTCTATGGTTTTAATCTGCAAAAAGAGTTTTTCACGGAAATAGCCGCAAAATTGCGTATTGATATTGCGGTTTACATCGACAACGAGATGATTGCTTTAAGTAATGATATTGTTAATCAAGGTCATTATTACTTTCTTAACAAGGCATTTGCTTCGCTAAATTTTAAAAATAATTTTGATGTCTTTTCTGGAAATAGTGGAGAATCTTACCTGATTGCGACGACGTACAGGGCAAAGGAGATCATTTCCAATAACCGTCACCTTAGTATTTTAATTTTTGGAACCACCGGCGAAGTTGAAAACCTGCGGCAGACGACGACAAATATTCTGGTTTTACTTTTTATTGTAAGTATCATTTTAACTTTTATTCTTACTTATGTATTCAGCGGCAGGATTCGAAAGCAGGTTGACAGTTTAAATCAGGCGGTTCAAATTGTAAAAAAAGGGGATTTTACAACCAGGATTCCAGTTACCACGAACGATGAACTGGGTGCTTTAGCCAGCGCCTTTAATGCTATGCTAACTGAGCTGCAGGAACAGGAAAAACTGAAATCGGGTTACACGGATTTGATTGCTCTTATCAATCAGAATGCTTCCTATCAGGCTTTATTACCTGCGATACTTGAAAAAATTGTCAAATCAACGGGCTCTGTTTTCGGCGGACTTTATCTTGTATCATCGGGCACTATTGTTCCGGCGGCCGCTTACGGTTTTGAACCGGATACAATGAATAATCCGGTAAGGTTCGATGCATTGCTAAAGGTACTTGATTCCAAAGAAATGGTACATTATAAGTTTGAAAAAGATGCTCCCCAGATTCTTGCCGGAATGGTTTCTATTAAAGTAGCCGAAATGATTCTTGTCCCAATCTTTGGCAATGAGAATGCAATAGCCGTTCTGCAACTGGGTTCGGTTGGGGTTATGGGCGAGTCAATGATGGAATATCTCGAAAAAATTAAAGGGCAGCTTGCTATTGGGTTGGCAAAAGCATTAGCACACAAGCAGCTCGAGGAAATAATTTCCGAACTTGAATTACAGAAAAAAAAGGCTGAAGAATCCACTGAATTAAAGTCGAAATTTCTTGCCACGGTTTCTCATGAATTACGCACCCCGCTTAATTCAATTATGGGGTTAACCGAATTAATGGCTAATGATAAAGCTAACTCTGTTAAAACAAAGGAACGGTTATTGGTTATTCTTAAGAGCAGCAAGCGGCTTCTGAAGATGATAAACGAAGTTCTTCACCTTTCCAGAATTGAGGCTGGTAAGATGGAAGTTGAAATAAAAGATTTTTATGTACATGAATTCTTAAGTGAAATTTTCAGTTCATTTAATCCGCTTGCCGAGAAAAAAGGACTGGCTTTCTCAATACACGCGCGAGAAACAACGCAGGTTATTTTACGAACAGATCGTGAAAAGCTATTGCATGTTATCGGGAACCTGATAGGTCACGCGGTGAAGTTCACATCCGAGGGTTCTGTTGAAATATTTTTTACTGTTGAAAACAGCCGGGATTGCTCATTCTCCGTTAAGGATACCGGGATTGGTATCTCGGAAGGTGAAGCAACCGGAATATTCGACGAATTCCATCAGGTTGACAATTCCTCAACAAGAAATTATGGCGGTTCAGGTCTCGGTTTATCAATTGCAAAGAAATTCATCGAGCTGCTTAAAGGTAGTATTACCCTGGAAAGTGTTCCGGGAAAAGGCAGTAATTTCACGGTAAAAATACCCGGTGTGGTTGTACAAAATAATGAATCCTCGGGGTCAGATGCTGTT
>JACPGF010000001.1 GCA_016182615.1 Ignavibacteriales bacterium | reverse complement strand
TAAGTGACTGTGCCAATTCAAGAAACTGGCTCTTATAATTCTCGTCTATAAGATGCAACTTTTTCTGGAAATTAGGGACAATAACGTTTGATTGTATGAATCGCATAGCCACATCTAAACCGGCATCAAGATAAATTGCGCCAAGTAACGCTTCAAATGCATCAGCTATAACGGTTTTTTTACCAAAATTTTCATTCGTCAGTAAATCCTGCTGTATAAAGATAAGGTCAAGTAAATTGATTCGTTGCCCTGCTTCGTAGAGTGCATTACGGTTAACGAAATTGGATCTGATTTTGGTAAGAAATCCTTCATCTTTATCGGGATACAGCGTGAACAGCTCTTTGGCAACAACAAAACCTAATACCGCATCTCCAAGAAATTCAAGGCGTTCATTGGAATCTTTGAATTTTTTTGAATCAAGTACCGATCGATGAGTTAACGCCTCAATAAACAAGGATGAGTGTTGAATTCGGGCATTGATTATTTTTTCAAGGGCTCTAATTCTCTCTTTAGTAATTTTTTGATGAGAATCGAAAAAGTTTAAGACTCTACGAATGAACGAAAAAAACATGCTCACTCGAATCTTTTAAACAGAATAGATGCATTGTGTCCACCGAAACCAAATGTATTGCTTATAGCCACTTTAATGTCCGCGGGGCGCGAAATATTTGGAACATAGTCCAGATCACATCCTTCATCAGGCTCGGTTAGGTTAATTGTTGGTGGTAAAAATGAGTACTTAAGTGAAAGAGCTGTTGCTATTGCTTCAATGCCGCCTGCAGCGCCTAAAAGATGGCCTGACATGGATTTTATTGAGCTGACTGCTAATCTATATGCATGTTCTCCAAAGACAGTTTTAATGGCCTTTGTTTCGGTGATGTCGTTATAGGGGGTAGAAGTTCCATGAGCGTTAACATAGTCAACATCGCTCGTAAACAATTCAGCGTCTTCGATTGCAGCCTGCATTGCTCTTACAGCACCATCACCGGAAGGATCAGGAGCAGTCATATGATAGGCATCTGCAGTAAGTCCAACACCGGCAATTTCTGCATAAATAGTAGCATCACGTTTGAGGGCATGTTCTAAAGACTCTAAAATAAGAGTACCACTCCCCTCACCCATTACAAATCCGTTCCTGTTTTTGTCAAATGGCCTTGAGGCTTCTTGATAGCGATCATTCCATGTTGAAAGAGCACGCATTGAACCAAATCCACCGATGGAAAGTTCTGTGATGGGAGCTTCGCTGCCGCCACAAGCCATTAAATCTGCTGTTCCGCGTTGTATCAGCATAAATGCATCAGCAATTGCATGAGATGCAGTAGCACATGCCGAAACAGTTGAATAATTTGGTCCTTTTAAACCAAATTTTATGGAAATATGCCCTGCAGCAATATCAGGAATCATCATCGTAACGAAAAAGGGGCTGATTTTTGTAGGGTCTCTGTGTTCTGCAAACGCGAAACACTGCTCCTGAAATGTTTTAACTCCACCAACACCACTGCCGAATATAACGCCAAAACGGTTAGGGTTAAATTGGTAATGATCAAGTTTTGCATCCAGAAATGCCATTTCTGCCGAGCAGAGTGCATACTGTGAAAACAAGTCTAACCTGCGGACAGATTTTTTATCGATAAACTGGAAGGGATCAAAATTTTTAATCTCAGCCGCAAATTTCGTGTCAAATTTTGTTGTATCAAATTTGCTTATAAGACCAACACCGTTACGGCCTTCACGCAATCCATCTAAAAACTCAGACAGAGTATTTCCGATCGGGGAAATGACTCCCATTCCGGTAACAACAACGCGATGCGACTGTTTCATTAATCAGGTAAAATGGTAAATAAAAATAAGCTGCCACATGTAACTGTGGCAGCTTACTATAAATTTATTTTACGTTTTCAGTTAAATATTTAACTGCATCGCCAACCGTGCGGATTTCTTCGGCTTTATCTTCAGGAATTGAAATGCTGAAAGCCTGTTCAAAACCCATAACTAATTCTACGATATCTAATGAATCAGCACCTAAGTCGTTAGTGAAAGATGCTTCAGGTGTAACCTGTGACTCTTCAACACCAAGTTTATCCATGATGATCTCTTTTACTTTTGCTTCGATATCCATTGTGAACTCCTATAATTATATTTAATAAGTGAATGATGAAAAAATTACATTACCAATCCGCCATCAATAACCAATGTCTGTCCCGTCATATAACTCGAATAATCGGATGCAAGGAATACAACCGCTTTGGCGATATCATCCGCGGCACCGATACGTTTTAACGGTATCTGGCTAATAATAGTTTCTTTTTGCTTGTCATTTAATTTATCTGTCATATCTGTTGCAATAAAACCGGGAGCAATAACATTTGCCGTTATACTTCTACTTCCGATTTCTTTCGCGAGTGATTTTGTAAATCCTATTACTCCTGCTTTTGAAGCACAATAGTTCGATTGTCCCGGATTACCGTTAATACCAACAACGGATGAAATATTAATAATTCTACCGCTTCTTTGTGAAAGCATTGGCTTAAGTGCATGTTTGCAATAACTAAAAACACTTTTCAGGTTAGCATTAATTACAACATCAAATTCTGTCTCGTTCATCCGCAGTAATAAATTATCCTTAGTTATCCCGGCATTGTTTACTAAAATATCCAATCGCGAAAACTTTTCCAAAACAAATTGTATGCATGCTTCAGCAGCTAAAAAGTCCGAAGCATCTGCCTTATAACCAAATACTTCCTGTCCTGCTTCTTTTGCTTTAGACTCGATTTGTTGAGCGATTTCACTTGAACTATGATAGGTAAAAACGACTTTACACCCTGAAGCAGCCAATGCATCAACAATGGCTTTACCAATACCACGCGTTCCACCGGTTACTAATGCAACTTTACCTTGTATGTT
>JACPGF010000254.1 GCA_016182615.1 Ignavibacteriales bacterium | reverse complement strand
CTACATCTCAAATAGATGTCTTGGGTTAGGAGATGGTAACTATTATAGAGATGAGATCAGTAGTTACAATTCCCATATAATTTTTTTGAGTTCATGAGTAAACGGAACAATTCCGTATAAATATTGATTTTTAGGTTTTATCCTTGATATGCGTATCCAGCATCTCTGCAACCAATCTCAGCAGTTTCTCTTTTTTGAATGGTTTTGCGATAAAGAATTGAAATCCTGAGTCTAAAATATCTTCCCTTTCTGCAGTCAATGTATAGCCGGTCATTGCTGCAATTGGTATGTTTTTGTATGCTTCTATTTCGATAATTCTTCTGCGGGTTTCTATTCCATCTATGCCGGTACCAAGATTTATGTCAATCAGTATCAGGTGGTATTGCTTTTGTTTTATCTTTGCAATGGCATCAACACCGTTTCTCGCGTGGTCAAAGTCGAAATACTCGCTGAGCAGAATTTCAACAAACATGATATTCGGCTCATTGTCTTCAATAAGCAGCAAACAGGGTTTACCACCAAACCTCTTTATAACTGAATCCAGCGGCGGAATAACTTCTCCCGTTACTCTGCACAAAGCAACTTCAGGCACGTCCGATATTGGCAGTCTGATATAAAAATCAGATCCTTTTCCGGGAGTGCTTTCTACGTGAATAGTACCTCCCGACATTTCAATAATCCGTTTAGCGATAGGCAGTCCAAGACCGCTGCCTTCATAGGATCGGCCAAAACCCTCGCTGATTTGCCTGAAGGGTTCAAAAATTTTCTGGTAGTCTTCGGTATTTATACCGATACCAGTATCATTGATCCGTATAACCGCGTACTTAACTCCACTCACATCCTCACTTTTAATTGAAATAGTTACTGCACCCTGATGAGTATATTTAAATGCATTGTCAATTATTTTCTTAAATGCTTTACGGATAAGTTCATGGTTAGCGTCAACAACTATTTTTTCGTCACAGGAGAAATGCAGCGTAACATTTTTTGGATTAATCGAGTGATACAGTTTCCTCGAAAGTTCTTCTATCTCAGAAGATAAGTCAACCGGTTCGGATTTAATGGTATAAGCTTTTCCTTCAAGCTCAGTTATTGTAAGGATATCTTCAAGAGTGATAAACAAACGCATGGAGGAGTTGACGATTCCGGTGCAGAGACGGTGTGTTAAAGGGTCTTCTGCCTGTTCAATAAGAATATTTGCTGAACCCAGAATTCCATTAAGGGGTGTACGGAATTCATGGCTCATATTGGCAAGTAATGTTGATTTTAATCTATCTGATTCTTCTGCCTTCAATTTCGCTTTCTCCAACTCGGCTGTTCTTTCCTTAATTTGCTCTTCGAGCCGGATATGGATTCTGTTTTCATTGCGATAACCTCTAAAAATAACACCGGCTAACGACCCGGCAAGAATAAACGCGATGACGAATGTAACAAGGAACATGTGTTGGTTACGGCTGCTTTCTTCGGAAAGTTCCTTCTCCTTTTCAAGCAGTTTAATTTCCTTTTGTTTTTTTTCAATCTCGAATGCATAGTGAATTCCCTGCAGCTCCTTTTTTTTCTGATCGGTGAAGATGCTGTCTTTGGCTGCCCTGGAAATCTCCAGATATTTAAGAGCATTCGCATAGTCCCCGCGTTGTTTAAATACAGTGTACAAACGATCGGCTGAGAAATAGACATCCTCGATTGCTTCAGTTTCCTGCGCACAATGTAAAGCTTGTTTCGCGTATGCAATACTTTTATCAAGGTCACCGAGTTTTTGATAACATTGTGCAAGAAAAACCAGAATGGATGAACGGCCCGTTTCAATATTAAACTTATCAATCAGTTTAAGTGCCCTGCTGGCGTATTTTATGGCAGCGGAATAATCATCTTTTAAAAGGAGTACATTTGCTATATTATCGAGTACAGACACTAACTGGTAATAGGAAGTTTGACCCTCAAGAATGCGGAGAGCTTCAAAATACCCGGCTAGAGCTGAATCGAGATTTTGTTTCATTTTATAGATGGATGCGATATTCGTTAATGTAGCAGCAACATTTATTTCATCGGAAACTTCGCGGAAAAAGACCACTGCTTTTTGAAAATTGTCCAACGCACGGTCATATTCCTGCATATCAAGATAAATTAATCCGATATTATTGTGTGCTTTGCCTATACCGAACCGGTCTTTTATTTCCTCGTTTATTTTGAAAGCATCAATATAATAATGCAGGGCAGAGGTAAGATCCCCTTTTGAATAATATGCAACACCAATACTATTAAGGCACATGGCTATACCCTTTTTGTATCCTGTTTGACGCGCAAGGGATAACGCTCTTTTATTGATTGCAAGGCTTGAATCGGGTTGTCCTTCGATCCGGTATTGCTTGCCAAGTTCATTCATCAGTTTAACACGCTCGGTATCATGCGTTGCTGAGGCGAGTTTCCGGTTAAGGCTGTCAATTTTTATAATATTATACGGGAATAATGTTATGTTGAATAATAAGAAGATTAAGCCAAATGAAATTTTGGAAAAGCCCGGAGATATATTAAAACAAAATGGTAAACTCATGTTATTCCTGAGAATAGATAATTATTTATGAACTTGCAGATATCGGTATCCCGAAAGGAATATCACAGAAGTTGGAGACCAAGAATTAATAAAAATAAAGCGGATTATCAAAGGAATACAAACAGTTTACATTCTGTTCGAAAATGGCAAAAAAGACAACACCATCCTAAAAACAAATCCATTTAGTGTAAAATTAGTG
>JACPGF010000255.1 GCA_016182615.1 Ignavibacteriales bacterium | reverse complement strand
GCTAAAAATTGAACAAAATATAAACAACTTTCCCGTTACCGAATTGGCTATTTTTACAAATTGGTATCATCTTGAATTCCCTGAGGTCAGTTGTTCTGATTTTAATAACGGTAAAATTCGTCTGCAGCCTTCATTGATGCTTGTAGCGGGTATTTGCAGTTTTGTTTCTTTCTATACCATGTATCAAGTAAAAGAGCATCCGGATGCTGTTCAAATCAGTATGCTTAGGCAGCGCGATACAATTTTCATTTTGTTAGTGCGATTAGTAGATACTTTTATTCGTGGAATTTCTGGTTGGTTCAATCCGGAAATTTGGTTGGCAGGTATTTTACCGGTTAGTCTTGTTGCAGTGCTCATTGTTGCATTGATGCAAATTAAAAAACAATGAATAAAAACAGAATTACACACGGGATACACTCTGAAGTCTTTATTCCGCGGCAACTGCGGTTTTGGGGAACTGCAAAAAAACTTTTGTGCCTTTACCCTCAACGCTCCGCATGTAAATATCGCCACCATGCCTGAGCATTATTTCTTTGCATAGAACAAGTCCTATTCCAGTCCCCTTTTCCCCTGCCGTACCCTCTCTTGATGATGCTTTATTGAGTTTGAACATTTCATTTTTAAGTTCTTCAGGCACTCCGATGCCTTCATCTTCAATAATAATTGTATCAAATTCCTCTGCTGATTCAAATTTCAATTGTACGGTGCCCCCGGGATTAGAAAACTTAATCGCGTTCGACAGCGTATTGCGGATGAGCAAACGAAGCATATGCACATCGCAATAAACCGTAACCTTTTCATCAACAAGAAAAGAAACAAATACCTGCTTCATGGCAATCAGCGGCAGAAATTGATTGTAGATATTCTGGAACTCAGGTTTTAACAAAACGGCTTCCGGGTTAAATTTCATTCTTCCCGTCTGTATTTTTGACCAGTCCAGTAGTTCATTCAGCAGCTCATATTGCCCGTTCAGCGCGCTATGCAGCTCTCCGGCAATTTCTACAATTTCATCTTTTGATAAACTGTCCAGTTCATCGCGGAGTAACTTAGAAAGCCCAAGAAAACCATGAAAAGGCCCGCGAAGGTCATGTGATAAAATTGACATGAACCTGTTTTTGGTTTGGATAAGCTCTTGCAGTTCCAAGTTTGCTTTTTCAATTTCAAATAAAGCCCGTTTCCGTTCTGAAATATCTCTAAAAATACTCAAAATTTGCTTCGCATTACCTTCTCCCTTAATTATCGAATTTGAGATTTCAAGCCAAACCGTTCTATTATTCCACAGCTCAACTTTTCGCTCCATCATCGCTTCAATTGAATTTTCTTCAATCCGTTCCTTAAAGTGGGTGTACATAGGTGTTTGCGAATTATAGATATCCGGTTTGTTTTCTCCGTTCTTGTAAATTACCGAGAATAAATTACCAATGAGGTTTTCACGTTTTTTGTCCACAAGTTTGCAGAATGCATCATTAACCATGATAATTTCTCCAAACTCATTAATGATGCGCATACCATCAACCGATTGATTCCACACACTTTTAAAACGGAATTCGTTTTCCTGAAAGACAGCTTCAAAGCGGCGTCTGTCCGTAATATCCCGTGCAATACCAAGTATGCTCAGTTGCATGGCGTCTTCTTCAAACAGCTTACTGTTAATTTCCAGAATCTTTATCTGCCCGCTTTTCGCTATTATCTCCACCTCATATTTCGAGATCATATCACGGTCTCCGCTTGATGCCCGTTTGGTGAACTCACTATATGAAACTTGAAAGGAATTCTCCGTCAGGAATTCATTAATGTTATGCCCGATTATTTCTGCTTCTTCGTATCCAAGGATGCGGGTAGCACTCGGACTTATAGCAAGAAATACCCCCTGCAGAGAAATACGGTACATGATATCAACCGATTGCTCAAAAATGTTTTTATACTTCTTTTCACTTTCTTCCAATTTTCTGGCAGTCAATACCCTGTCACTAATATCATGTACTATTGAATATAAAAGTTTCCTGTTCCCAACAATAAGTGGTGCAGAATAGATTTCAACATCACGGAATTCACCTGAGGCCAGCCTGTGTTTAGCGCACAGGTAACGCTTTTTTTCATCACGCACATTATCCAGAAGATTGGTTATTTCTTCAAAAGGCACGGCGTACAAATCAGCAATTGAAATGTTTTGAATGTGTTCACGGGAATAACCATAATATGCAAGGGCAGCAGGGTTCGCATCAACAATTTTACCAGTATAGGCATCAAGAAGCAACTGAATAGCAGAATGATCGACAAACATTTGGTGGTACAACTCGGCTTGAGCAAGTGATGTTTCAATTGTCTTCCGCCGCTCAGTAATTTCACGGGTGACACCGTGAAAACCGGCTAAGGTTCCGTCTGCATGCGTTGCCGCATATGCAACTACTTCAGTCCACACATGCTCACCGTTTTTACACCGCTGTTCAAATTCCAGAATTACCCTGCTGCTTTTCGCACCCGGAGTAATTTGTGCGACAATATCATTTAACCGCTGGGCAACCGCGGTTTTGTACTTGGGCAGTATATAGTCAAAGAAATTTGTTCCTATCACCTCATCAACGGTATAACCCCTCTGTTTTTCATCTGCTTTGCTGATATTAGTGTAAATATAATCCGAGGAAACCTCCCAGATAACATCTTCGATATTGTTGACAATAAAATTGTATCTCAATCTGCTTTCCATTAGCTGCCCTTCAACATATCTCTGCCCTGATATATCGGCTAATGTTAATAGAACAATATCATCCATCTGAAGAAGCGGTACAGCCGAGATGAGAAGATTTTTTACAAGGCTTACCCCGTCGCGTACAATCTCCACTTTACCTTCAGCATTATAAATTGTTTTGCCTGACTGAATGCAAGTATTAAGAATTGTCCTAATCGAGCAATTATTACATATAGTATGAGTTCCACAACTGCCATAGGGGAAAGCATTCATGCAATTAAACAGATCACCCGGCGATTGACCCTCCGGCTTAAAAACAGTCTGCCCGGAAAACAGGATTGCCTCATGATTCGCTTTTACTATTTGGCCTTCCTTGTTAATCAGCAGCATCAGGTAAGGGGCATTATCTAAGATGGTGGCAAGTGTTTCGTTCTGTTTCTGAATTTCTTGTTCTCTCTTTATCCGTTCAGTAATATCTAAGAAAGAACCAATTATCCTCTCGGGAAGATTTTTATTATTGTAAATTACATTTGCCTTTGATTGAACCCATATTATCCTGCCATCCCTTGTTTGAAAGGGATGCTCAAGCGAGCGCGGTTGACAGTCTTGTTTAACACTCTCAAATGCCTCAATAACCAGATATTTGTGAGAGACCGGTATTTGTTCAAGTAAAATATCTGTTGCGAGGGTTTCCTGTTCGTTTAAACCAGTCAACTTTTTTAACTGTTCGGACAGGAAGACATGACCGGTTGACAGATTATATTCCCAGCTTCCTAAGCGTGCAACACTTTCAGCTCTTTCTAATCTTTTGCTGTTTATTACTGATAGTATTTCCAGGTGTTTGGATTGGGTAATGTCACGAATTGTGCCCTCAATAGCGTTTAGTATTCCATTGGCATCGTATAAAACGCTGCTTCTTTGTTCAACCCAGATTACCCTTCCATTATTAATGCACCATTGTACAATAATGGGGTAATTGAGGACAGCCGGATTTTTCATAATTTCCAGCAGCCTTGACTTTTCCATCCAAAACAGCTTTTTTAGTACGGCGAACGGTTTCTGATAACAATCCGGAACGGTAAATCCGGTAATAGTGGTAATGGCAGGGCTTATATATTCAAGAGAAAATGAAGGATAAGTTTTAAACTTAAAGATAACATCCCGGGAATTTTCCGCCAGCAATCTGAACAATTCCTCCCTTGTCTTAAGGTCTGCAAGCGTTTTTTCCCTTTCATTTACCATTGCTATAAACAGATACAAAGCAATGTACTGTATCGAGATATGTGTAATTGTACTTAAGAAAACAAGTTCATTACGAAGATTATGATAAAGAAAAAACAAAGGCCATTCTATTTTACCATGTATTGTCAGCATTATCAGAAATGAAGTCATGACAAATAAGCCCACCGTCCTGAACCGGTAGGCTACATAGAAAAGCATAGGAAAGATAAGAAGGTTACCAACTGCATACCTGAGCAGTGGAAAATGTAAAGAGAACAATGCTAAAACAATAAAAGCAATCCCTAAAAATACAGCCTCGGCTACTCTGGGACTTATCGAAAGTATTTGTTGTAAATCCCTTTTTCTTGCAAAGTAAAATGACAGGATTATCAAAAGTCCGAGAACATCACCACTCCACCATGCAACAAAGATAAATATGAAACTACTCCCCGGGTAAAAATATTGTACGGTAACGCTGCCAACCAAAGCGCTTAAAAGTGAACTTCCCACGCAAGTAAACAATACAAGCCTAATTGACTGATTTGCAGTTTTAACTTCGGATTTTAAACTAACGAAATGAAGAAACAGGTAGGCACCAACAATTGCTTCAACTGTTCTGGCGGCAAAGAAAAACAATCTTAAAGAAGATTCCCCGGATCCAATAACAGCATACGAAAGATGAGCTAAGAAAGCGGTTAAAATTACTTTCCACCACCTATTGTATGGCACGTACAGTAAAAAAATTATATAAAACGCCCCTGCAAACCAAATTGGAGTAAAATGAAAAGCATCCAAACTTAAAGAGCTCCCCAGAAAAGCAAAGCAGGTGTATAGCACGTAAAAAAGTGCATACCATTGCAAACTTCCGGAGGAAATTTGCAAACTTGCTTTTTTAGAAAACATACCTACCACAACCGGAAAAATTATATTTCTATTATAGCAAGATAACTAATTAAAAATTACTTTAGCAATTGTTCCCGTGTCTTTTATACTTTCCAGATGTACCTCTATATTATTCAATTCCGCGTAGCGTTTAACCATTGTAAGGCCTAATCCATTCCCGTTATAACTTCTTGGCATCGGTTTCGGTTTTTCGTAATCGTTCAAAAACAGATTCTCGATATATGTATTATCAATTCCAGGTCCCGTATCTTGAATTTCGACAACAACACGGTTATCCGTGTCTTTCAGCAGATGAACCTTTACAGATCCCTTTCGCGTATATTTAACAGCGTTATCCAGCAGATGAGCCATTAATTTTTTTGTCATTGCCATGTCACTAAAAACTGCAGCTCCCGGCAGATTGTTGTTAAAGCTTATATACAAATTCTTCTGCCGCGCGGGTAAAGTAAAATCGAGCAAAAGCGGCTCTATAATATCTTCATCAAGCAAGACCTCTGTTTTTGTCATCTGATATGTATTTGTTGTTAATTGCGAGTACTCGATAATTTTTTTGGATGCATCAACAAGTTTTCCCGCGGATTCTGAAACTTTTTCAAGAGCTTTTTGCTGAATATCCGAAGCCCTTCCATTAAACTCATCCGTTAAAATCGAAACATACCCGTGAATAATATTGACGGGGGTGCGAATTTCGTGCGAGATAAGACCGACAAATTCAGCTTTGAGGTAGTCTTCGTATTCGAATTGCTTTTTTGACTTGATTAATTCAATTTCTTTTTGTTTTTTGAAGGTAATATCTTTAACCACACCCATTACCGAGATAAGCCCCTGATAGTTTGTTACCGAGAGATTGATAACGACATATAAAACATTTCCACTTGCATGACATGCTTTAACTTCAATATCCTTTGGCGCGGCAATACCACGAAGTTTTTGATGAATAACTGTTTCTATAAGGTGAATATCTTCGGCCGCGAAAAAACGATTCAAAGCACTGTCAATTAAATTTTCATGATCATGCCCGAAAAGCTCTGCAAAAGCTTTGTTGACATACACCATCCGGTTTTCCCGCATAATAAAAATCCCATCATGAGAGCTTTCCACCAATGTACGGAATAATGTTTCCGATTCGTGTAATTGCCGTTCAGCCATTGACTTATGCACTGCTATTTCCAATATCGAGTTTAATTCACCGATTTCAAATGGTTTTATAAGATAGCCGTGCGGATTTGTTTTTTTCGCGCGTTCAAAAGTCATCGTATCTGAATGCGCGGTAAGGTAAACAACCGGAATTGCATAGTCGCGGAGAATAATTTCCGCGGTCTCTACGCCATCAAGTACACCGGCTAATACAATATCCATAATAACAATGTCCACAGGCTTCGCGCGGACTATTGTTATAGCTTCTTCCCCGGTATCACAAATACCCGCAACAACATAGCCAATCTTTTTTAAGTCAGTTTTTAATTCCATCGCAATAATGGCATTATCTTCCACGATAAGTATTCGCTTCGGGATGTCACGTGTTTTCACATCTTCACCCGGATTGATTCTTTGACTACTCGAGGGTAAAGCCAATTTCATGCAACCGCCTGAAAAGTCTTGTCTTATCAATTGGTTTAACCAGGTAAGCCGAACACCCGCCCCGGTAATATGCATCAATAACCTCTTTCGGTGTATCCAGCGCGGTTATCATAATAATTTTCACTTCATTCGCAGGTTCAATGTCATGCTCTTTTTCGTACTGCCTAACAAGTTGTAAGGTTTCCCTCCCATCCATTTCGGGCATCATGATATCCAAGCATATCAGGTCATACGGCTCACCTTCTGCCGAAGCAAAAACAAAAGCCTGCAAAGCCTCTTTACCGTTAACAACAACATCGCAATGCCCCAAAGGCGAAATCATTTTTTGCAGAACGAACCTGCTTAAAAAATCATCTTCAACGACAAGAGTTTTCATAGACACCTGCTTCTTAATTTGTTTCAATTTTTTTCTGTATATAAATTCTTTTCCGGGAACAAGGAAGTATAACATGAAAAGTACTGCCTTTCCCAATTTCGCTTTCAACCCAAATAGTCCCTTCAAGAGCATCTGTTATACTTTTTACTATGGCCAAACCAAGCCCGGCTCCTCCATGCTTCCTTGTATTTGAATTATCTATCTGCACAAAACTTTCGAAAATTTTCGCTTGATTTTCACTGGCAATCCCGGTTCCCGTATCCTGAACAATAACATGTATCACACCATCGCGGGCAGCATTGTGTTTTTCTTCCAATAACACTTTAAGGGTAACTTTTCCTGTATCGGTAAATTTTATAGCATTGCTCAAAAGATTAATGAGTATTTGTTGTACCTTTTTTCCATCACTGCATACACGGAGTGTTTCATCAAAATCAAGATACGATTCTAAAGATAACCGTTTACTTTTTGCCTGGTACATGAATGGCGGAAGTATTTCACGAACAACATCAAGTAAGGCAAATTCAGAGAATTCCGCCTTATCTTTCTTTGCCTCGAATTTAGAAAAATCGAGCAAATTATTAAGCAATTCCAACAAAGTGTACGCGGCATTATTTGCCATTTTTACATACTCGGTCTGTTGTTTATCAGTCTCATTTTCCAGCAACAGATTCAGAATCCCAATAATTCCATTTAGTGGAGTTCTTACTTCATGGCTCATATTCGAGATAAACCGTGCTTTGGCCATATTGGCAGATTCAGCCGCGTTTTTTGCACGCATAAGTTCATTCTGTGCAAGAATCATGTGCGAAATATCAATACAAGCTCCAATAAAACCGTTGAATGAGCCATCGATACCAAGTAAAGGAGTCCCAATGCATATAATCCACCGGTATTCATTCTCTTTGTTAAGTAATTCAAATGCTACTTCAAACCGTGATTTTGCGCGTAAGGCCTCGGTAAACGAGCACATGAATTTTGTTTTATCCGATTCCCTGACACGCTCTATCCAACCGCTAAATATTTCATCTTCAATACTTCTTCCGGTAAAATTGAGCCATGTCTTATTAAAATAGTTAAATTTCCCTTCGGCATTTGCACGCCAGACAGGAGTCGGGAAATCCTCAAAAAGCGAAAGATAAAAATCCCTTGAAGCAAGTACGGCAAGCTCTGCCTTTCTTCTTTGGGTTACATCCCTGAATGAATACACGTAACCATGCGCGTTATCTTTACGGTCCTTTATCAGCGAAATACTTTCTTCGATGAAATACGTGGCACCGCTCTTTGTCTGTAGTATTTTACTTACCGAAATATTTGTACCATGCAGATTGTTTATATTGGTTAGAATCAATTCATTTGAAGCATCTTCAACGGTTGTATAAATAGCTTCGATATTTAGATCCTTGTACTGAGTTTGTTCAACGCCAAGAAACCGTTCAGCCGAAGGATTCATAAACCGGATACATTTATTCATATCAGTGGTGATAACTGCATCGCTAATAGAATGCAGTGTGGCATTTAGCCAAAGCTCGCTTTCTTTCAGTTTCTTCTCAACACCGCTATTGTATAAAGCTATCTCAACGGCACTTTGTAAATCACGGGTTTCGAATGGCTTAACGATGTATCCAAATGGGCCTGACAATTTTGCTCTTTGTAAAGAAGCTTCATCTGAAGAAGCTGTTAAAAAGATAAATGGAATATCGAAACGCTCTCTAATAATTGAAGCTGCCTCGATCCCGTCCATTTTACCATTCAGAACAATATCCATCAAGATAAGGTCAGGGCGTAATTCCTCAGCTTTCTTAATTGCAGCATAAGCACTGTCAACCATATCAAGCACACGGTAATTGTACAATTCTAAACGCTTTTTCAAGTCAAGAGCAACAATTTTCTCATCCTCGACAACAAGAATTCCGGGAGCAATACTTTGTTCCTTGTTCATTATTATACCTTTCTTGTTGCAATAGGGTTTATCATGGTTTTAATGCTTTTTTACAGCTTGCTCGCCGCACTGATTGAGTACAAGACCGGCAATATTTTCTAAAGAAGCAACCTGCCTTACTCCACCCAGCTTAATAGCTTCGTGCGGCATTCCAAAAACCACGCAGGATTTTTCGTCTTGTGCAATCGTGTATGCACCCTCTTCTTTCAGCTCAAGCATTCCATGTGCTCCGTCATCGCCCATTCCGGTCATAAGCACGGCAACTGAATTTTTACCGGCATACCGGGCGGCAGAGCGGAATAACACATCAACCGAAGGCCGGTGCCTGCTTACAAGCGGACCTTCCTTAACTTCAATAAAATAGCGGGCTCCGCTTCTCTTTAAAAGCATATGAAAATTACCCGGAGCTATGAGCGCTCTTCCCCTGATAACCGAATCGCCGTTTTCAGCTTCTTTTACCGAAATTTTACACGTTTGATCTAACCGCTTCGCGAACGCTTTGGTAAAATTTTCGGGCATATGCTGAACAATTACAATTCCGGGCGTATCCAAAGGCATCGCTTCGAGAAAGACACGAAGTGCCTCGGTGCCACCGGTTGATGCGCCGACAACAACAACCTTTTCTGTTGTTTCGGCCATTGCACCTGTTGCCTTTGCAAGAATGGCATCAGCGGAAAGTTTAGGCTGCACATCCATGTGCACATGAGTTCTTTTTCTAATATTCGCCGAAGCTGCAGCCTTTACCACATCAATAAGATGAATACGGGATTCCTCAAAAAACACTTTAGCTCCAAGCTTGGGCTTGGTTATTATTTCCACGGCACCATATTCAAGAGCTTTGATGGCAGTTTCAGAGCCTTCCGTTGTTAAACTAGAGCAAATTACAACCGGTATCGGATGCTGGCTCATGATTTTTTGCAAAAAGGTCAGCCCGTCCATGCGGGGCATTTCAACATCAAGCGTAATAACATCGGGCAGCATTTCTTCCATTTTTTTTGCCGCGATAATCGGGTCTGCTGCCATACCGATAATTTCAATATCAGGATCCGAAGTAAGCAGTTCAGACAACGTCTGCCGCACTAATGCCGAGTCATCAACAATAAGAACTTTTACTTTTTTTGCCATCAATCTATTCTCCTATAAATTGTTGATGCTACACGTTCCAGTGGTACATCCATCCCCAGAATTGTTTCGGAGTGACCAAGAAACAGGTATCCCCCGGGTGCAAGCTGCCCGGCTAGTTTCCGCACAACATCTTGCTGCACCGCTTTATCAAAATAGATAATAACATTTCTGCAAAATATTATATCCATTTTTTCGGGTAGTTCATATTCCTCATTCATAAGGTTCAGGTAAGCAAATTTCACCTTCTGGCGGATGTCAGGAACTACACGCACAATCGGCTTTTGCGTAATCCGGCTTTTTAAAAAATATTTTTGCTTGATACTCAACGGAACTTCAGCAATTTTTTCCAATTCATAAATACCCAGTTGAGCTTCACGTAAAATCCCGCCAGAGATATCCGTGGCAAAAATCGCGTATCCATCAATCCAGCTTTCAGGTAAAATTTCAGTCATAACCATTGCAAGCGTATAAGGCTCTTCACCCGATGAACAGCCGGCACTCCATATTTTTATTTGCTGCTGCGGCCGTAATAACTGTATCTGATTAATTGCCGTGTTTCGAATAAAATCAAAATGTGCCGGTTCCCTGAAAAAATCCGTTTTATTGGTCGTCACGATATCCATCAAGATAAAAATTTCCTGTTTATATCCCGCCGGAGTATCAATAAATTGCAAATACGCATCAAACGAGGACAACCCAATCTGCTTAATTCGTTTTCCTATTTTATTCTCTACATGTATTTTCTTCGTTTCCGAGAGCACTATTCCACAATACTTTTCTATTAAATTACTAAGCTTAACGAACTCCCGCGCAGATAGGTTGCCTTTGGCTGCCCCATGAGAGGCAGCCAAAGTTTGATGCATCATCGGGATAGAAAAATCTTCCTGTTTCATCTTTTGAAGCCTTAAACCGGTATCGAGTCTAAATTAAGACCATTGTTTTCTTGTACCATAAGCAGCTCCTCACCGGAAAAAGCTTTATCGATATCCAGAATGATGATAAATGTATCATCTCGTTTACCCATGCCTTTTAAAAAATCGGCTTTAAATTTTGTACCCAATCTTGGCGCCGGTTCTATCTGGCTTGGCTCCAGTTCAAAGACCTCCTGCACGGCATCAGCAAGGGCACCAAGGATCAGTGTTTCATCCTCAAATACTATTTCCATAACTATTATGCAGGTATTTCTGGTGTTTTCAACAACCGGCAATCCGAATTTCAAGCGAAGATCAATAACCGGAACAACGCTCCCTCGAAGATTAATTACTCCTCTCATATAATCAGGGGTGCGTGGAATCTTGGTTATTGTCGTAAAGTCCAAAACTTCTCGGACCTGAGCAACATCCACAGCAAACAATTCCTTGCCCAATGTAAATGTCAGATAGGGCCTGGTTTCTGACAATTCAGCTTTCATTGCAATATCCTTTCCTTTTATATTGTCTGTGTATATCGCTATTAAAACTTTTCGAAATCGTTATCAATTGTATCGACACCGGTTTCAAGCTTATAATGAAAACCATCAGCCGGAGCTTCTAAGCGAAATGCTTTCTTGCTTTGGGCAATTGCACCCGGTGCTTTTGGTGCTAGCCGTTTTCTGTCGTTTTTCCTGCTGTAACCACCTTCAGAAGTTGTAAAAAACGACATAATGCTCTGCAACTGTTCTGCCTGCGTTGTTAAATCGTTAGCTGTTGTTGAAAGCCCTTCCGATGCCGCGGCATTCTGTTGAATTACCTGATCAAGCTGCTGAATAGCTTTATTAATTTGTGATGCACCGGTGTTCTGTTCATTACTGGCAGCAGTAATTTCCTGCACAAGTTCTGCCGTTTTAGTTATATCCGGCACCAGCTTAGTAAGCATATCCCCAGCATTTTCAGCCACTTCAACACTTGTAGCAGAAAGCCTGTTTATTTCAGCCGCTGCTGTCTGGCTCCTTTCTGCAAGTTTCCGAACTTCCGAGGCAACAACTGCAAAACCACGCCCATGCTCACCAGCTCTGGCTGCTTCGATAGCAGCATTAAGTGCCAGCAGGTTTGTTTGCCGGGCAATCTCCTCGATGATGGAAATCTTGCCTGCAATTTCTTTCATCGCGATAACAGTTTCTGCAACGGCCTTGCCTCCAATCTTTGCATTTTCTGCTGACTGTAATGCAATTTTTTCTGTCTGCATCGCATTCTCAGCATTTTGCTTGATATTTGAAGTCATTTCTTCCATCGAAGATGAAGCCTCCTCTGCTGCTGAAGCTTGTTTATTGGCACCCGCGGATATCTGGTCTGCATTGGTGCTTAATTCCTGGCTTCCTTTGGTAACGCCGTCAGCCGAGTTCTTCACATCTTCTACTACTTTACTTAAACCTTCAATCATCGAACCAAGCGCCTGCATCAGTTTATCTTTTTCAGAACGCTCGCGGGCTTGAACGGAAAGATTGCCGGAAGCAATTTTCTCTGCCACTCCGGTTATTTCATCCATCGCCAAAATCAGCTCATTAAGGTTGTTCTTGATATTGTTAAAGTCACCATTATAAGAAGCAGTTATGCGCTCCGGTAAGTCACCTTTACTTATTCTTTCAATATATTTTGCAGCAACATTTAAAGGATTGATAACCGAATCTAATGTATCGTTGACACCTTGGACAATCTTACGGAAATCGCCCTGATGTTTACCCGCGTCAGCGCGGGTGGCCAGTTTACCTTCAACCGCTGCACGGGCAAGTAAATCAGCATCAAAGACCAGTGAGTTTACGGCTTCTATGCAGCCGTTAAGATTGTTTTTTATCTCATTAAAGTCGCCATTATAACTGTCCGAGATTTTATTTGGTATGTCGCCCTTCGCAATACGGTCAACATATTCAGCCGCCACATTCAATGGGCCTATAACCGAATCCAAAGTGTCATTAACACCTTGTACAATCTTCCGGAAATCGCCCTGATGTTTACTTGCATCCGCACGGGTGGCAAGTTTACCTTCAACGGCAGCTTTTGCCAGAATACCGGCATCGGTAACTAATAAATCTACTGCATCGATACAGCCATTCAGGTTGTTCTTTATCTCATTAAAGTCGCCATTATAACTGTCGGAAATTTTCTTCGGGATATCGCCTTTTGCTATACGGTCAACATATTCGGCCGCAACATTTAATGGTCCGATTACCGAATCAAGCGTATCGTTAACACCTTGCACAACTTTCCGGAAATCGCCTTGATGCTTTGATGCATCAGCGCGGGTTGCAAGTTTACCTTCAACTGCTGCCTTTGCCAGCATATTCGCGTCGGTTACCAGCGATTTTATCGATTCACGCATCAGTATAAGCCACTGGTGGATTTGATCCTTTTCCGATGCTTTATCTATGTTGGCGGTCATATCGCCATTGGCTATCTTGGTAAGGTACTCGATAAGTCCCTTCAGCCAGCCATGTACGCCGTTTACCGCGTCCTGCATAGCCTTGTGGTCACCTTTCAGTTCAAGGTTTACTGTTTCACGCAAATCGCCGCCCCTTATCATCCGGAGAACCCTGTTTCCTTCACCTATCGGTATTAATATGGCATCAAGCATTTCATTAATACCTCCTACCAGATTTTTCCAGCCGCCTTCAAACTTATTCGCATCGCCCCGGTTGTTTAATTTGCCGTCTTTGGAATCTTGTATGAGCACCTGCACTTCGGCAAGTATCTTTTTCAGGTTCACCCGCAACGCTTCAATCGTGTTATTTATAAATACCTTTTTGCCAGGGAACTTTTCCAATTCGGCATCGAAATTTCCATTGCCAAATTCTGCAACACATGCCATCGCTTTTTTCTTTACTGTTATATGACCGGCAACCATCTCGTTTACGCCCTTTGCCATTACATGGTACGCGCCTTCGTATTTTTCTGCCGGGATAATAACATCGATATCGCCAAGATTGTGCTGCTCGGACATATTGTTCATATCGTTAATTACACCGTTCAGCGTTTTCGTCATTAACTGCAGGGCAATCATCAATTCATCGTTTCCTGAACGCACTGTAATTTTGTTATTCAGGTTGCCCTTTGCAATTTCATTGGCAATATTTGTTGCCTCGTTCAGAGCCTCGATGAGTACATTAATATTATTCTTTATCTCGTTGAAATCTCCGTTGTAATTGTCCACTATCTTCTTCGGTATGTCACCTTTGGCTATACGATCAACATATTCGGCGGCAACATTCAATGGCCCGATAACCGCATCAAGTGTATCATTTACACCCTGCACAATTTTTCGGAAATCACCCTGATGTTTGCTTGCATCTGCACGGGTGGCAAGCTTACCTTCAACCGCTGCCTTGGATAGAACACCTGCATCGGTAACTAACAAATTAACAGCGTCAATGCAGCCGTTCAGGTTGTTTTTAATTTCGTTAAAATCGCCATTATAACTGTCTGTGATTTTCTTCGGAATATCGCCTTTTGCTATACGGTCAACATATTCAGCCGCCACATTTAACGGGCCAATTACCGAATCCAAAGTGTCATTGACACCCTGTACAATCCTCCGGAAATCACCCTGATGCTTGCTTGCATCCGCGCGGGTGGCAAGCTTACCTTCAATCGCGGCTTGGAATATCGCCTTTTGCTATACGGTCAACATATTCAGCCGCCACATTTAACGGGCCAATTACCGAATCCAAAGTGTCATTGACACCCTGTACAATCCTCCGGAAATCACCCTGATGCTTACTTGCATCCGCGCGGGTGGCAAGTTTACCTTCTACGGCCGCTCTGGAAAGAACACCAGCATCAGCAACTAATAAATTAACCGCGTCAATGCATCCGTTCAGGTTATTCTTTATCTCGTTAAAGTCACCATTATAACTGTCTGAGATTTTCTTCGGTATGTCACCCTTCGCTATACGGTCAACATACTCGGCTGCTACATTCAAAGGCCCGATAACCGAATCTAATGTATCATTTACACCTTGTACAATCTGTTTGTATCCGCCGCGGAATTTCTCGGCATTGCCTCTTGTACTTAACTTGCCATCAACGGCAGCTTTGGAAAGCATACCCGCTTCTGTAATTAATTCTTTTAAAGTCTCTATAACTTTTACCATGCCCTTATTGAGCACGTCTTTATCTGAACGTATGGTAATTGCAGCCTGCACGTCACCATCGGCAATTTTTTCAGCCGCGCGTGCCTGCAGTTTTACGCCCTCGATCATTTCGCCAAAGGCACCCATTAATTGCCCAATCTCGTCCGTGGTGCTCTGTTTTACATCAACATCAACACTGCCTTTAGACATATCGGTTGCAACTGATGTTAAATATTTAATTGGTTTGCCAATAATGCGTGATATGAAAATTCCAATGATAATCGCCAGCACAAATGCGCCCAATGCAACAATAAGCAAAAAACGTGCATCGGAATTTGCATCCTCCCTATTCTGGTCGGCAAATTTATCTGCCGCGGTGTCTTTCAATGCAATAATTTTATCAATTGCAGCCATATAGGCTTCGGAACTAGCTACCATTTTCCCGTGAAGAATGGCTGTAGCTTCAGTATTTTTATTTTGCCTTGCAAGACTTACTACTTCCTTCTGATCCTTATTATATTCTGCTCTTTTAGCTGTCAAATCTGCAAATGCGGTTTTCATTTCAGATGTAACAATTGTTTCTTCGAACCTTTTAAAAAGTGCATTATTTGAGTCACTGAGGGTGGCAATCTGGCTTTCGACTTTTTTCATATCTTCTTCCGAAGTATATAAAATTATATCACGGACAAGAGCACGGGAACTATTGAAATTTATTGCAATTTCACCCGCCTGTATTGCCGGCAGTGTATAATGTTCGTAAAGGTCTTGATCTGCCTGGGCAAGATCATCCAGATGATTCATCCCTTCGTACCCAACAAAAAGGGCTATAAGTGCAACCAGGATAAACGATAACAGCAATTTTACTGTTATCTTCAGATTCATGAACCAATTCATAACCTAACTCCGTTTCTAAATGGATAATGTTGATTTAGTTAAAATTTTCAGGGTCTCTTTAATAATCCCATCCGGATTTTCGGTGATGGGATCTCCATGTCCCGGATAGACAATACGAACATGAAGTTTCGAAAGTTTTTCGATGGATTCCACAAAATCTGCCGTGTATGTCCCATCGTTTTGATACACGCGGATTGAAGTATCTCCACTAAAAAGGACACCGTCCTTTTTACAGTAGAGGCAAATAGAATCGCTGGAATGCCCGGGTGTATGAATAACGGTAAAATAGCAGTCCGCAATTTTTATCTCTTCACCATCATGCACAGTTCTCGTAATATCACTTCCCGGAAGATATGCAAGCACCTCACAGTCATACTTTTTTTTCATAACAGCCACACCGCCATTATGGTCAAAATGCGAGTGAGTGAGGATGATGCGATCGACGGCATTTTTACCAAGCCCGGTATTTATTTCATCGATATGCTTTGTGATAAAGCTGTCACTAGTAGTATCAATTACGGTATTGACATCGTCGAGTTTGTTCCAGTCGCCGAGTAACAAATAAGCATTACCACAATAAATTGCAGGATTATGCTGCAATTTGATTACTTTCATACATGAGTCTCAGTTTTGCGGTACACGCGGGCATCGGGTACAATTTGTGTAAACAAATGGTTTAACTCTTCGGGCATTTTTTGGGTATGTTCGGTAACCAGCAATCCGCCCGGAGCCAAAGCCCCGGCAAACATCTCAATTACCTTTATCCGCTCCGCGTATTCAAAATGTAAAAGAACATTCTTGCATACAATCATACTAAAACCGTCACCAACCGGCGATAGAGTAAGAAGGTCATGCGTTTGGTATTTTATTTTGCCGCGGATTCCTTCACTGATAATGTAGGTTCCGGGATTCTCTACAACCGGTGAAAAGTATTTGGTCATAATGTCTTCCGGTATCCTTCCCAATTCCTCATCAGTATAGATACCGCGTTTTATTATCTCGCCGAACTGCCCGCTCTCGTCTATATCCGAGGCGGTGATGTACACGTTCTTGAAGGCAAAATTTCCCATTTTTTCTGCAAGAATAATTGCAAGCGTGTAAGGCTCAGGCCCCATCGCACAACCTGCATCCCAAATCCTTACCCGGCTGCGGCCTGCTACTTCGGGAATCATTACGGCCACCGCGTGCTCTAACGTATGGGTATCCCTGAAAAAAAATGTAAATGCCATGTATCTAACCTTTCGTAAAAACGGCGAATTCCTGATATTCAGGCATGTTCCATCCGCTCTTCCATTTCAGCCTTTTCAACGAGTTTGTTAATATCTAATATCAATGCCACTTTTCCGTCACCTAAAATGGTAGCACCTGATACACCTTCGACGTTTCTAAATACCTTACCCAACGATTTTAATACGGTCTGATGCTGCCCGATAACATGGTCAACTACAAAACCAACGCGCATTCCATTAATACCTGCAATCACGATCTGTTCTATCGCCGGTCTTTCTCCAGCAAGCATAAAGTGCTGGCGCAAATCGATATAGGGTACAAGTTCGCCGCGTATATTTACCAGATTCCTGTTGTTGCTTCTTTCCCTGTCCCCGGCTAGAAGTTCAATGCATTCTTCAACCGATGACAGGGGAAGTATATAAGAGCTCCCGGCTATTCCAACAAGCAGGCCATCAATAATCGCTAAGGTAAGGGGCAATTTCAGAAGTATTGTTGTGCCTGTACCAAGCTGGCTTTGCACTTCAACTGTTCCTCTCAGGCCTTGTATCGCTTTCCTTACCACATCCATTCCTACACCACGCCCTGATACACTGGTAACTGCTTTTGCAGTAGAAAAGCCGGGCATAAATATCATTGTATAAATTTCATTATCACTCAGCTCGGCATTTTCAGAAGCTAATCCGAGACTAACCGCTTTTTGCCTGATGACATCTTTATTCAGCCCCGCGCCATCATCGCTAATTTTAATGATTACACTCCCGCCCGCCTGTGATGCTGATAATTGCACGATACCAACCGGAGGTTTACCCGCGCTGATCCGTTGCTCAGGGGTTTCTATGCCGTGGTCAATAGAGTTGCGGATAATGTGCACTAGCGGATCGCTCATTTTTTCGATGACCGTTTTATCAAGTTCCGTTTCTGCCCCCTCGGTAGTCAGTTCTACTTCTTTTCCCAGCTCTTTAGAAAGAGACCGCACCAATCTCTTAAACTTGCTGAAAGTAGTGCCGATTGGCAGCATACGGATATTAAGTGCACTATCCCGTAACGACCAGGTGATTCTTTCGACCTCTTCTGAAACGGCGGACATTTGCGCGCTCTCGGCAGTCATTGCCAACTGGCTCAGGCGGGCCTGAATGGTAACCAGTTCGCCAACAAGGTTTACCAGTTCATCTAATTTATCAGCACTCACACGTATGCTCGAAGCTGCATCGGATTCGTGCCCGTGCGCTTCTGCTGCCTCTGTTTTCTTTAGGCCGCTTTGCCCCTTTTCACCGTAAGATTTTTCAGAAAAATAGTTTGTCAAAAACTCAACTGGTATAAAACCGGGGGTAACGCTTGCCGAGGAAAAATGCGATGCAATATCTTCCAGAGTTTCTGGTGCCGGTATTTCTTTTACATCTTTAATTTTGCTAATATGTAAATCAGAATCACCTTCAACAAAAATAAACACATCCTTAATTGTATTAAGACTGGCGCGGGTAAAGAGGATAACGTCCCAGCTGAGATAACTATACTCCGGATTGATAACATCTATTTCTGGAACTGCCGATGTATTAGCAACAACAACACTTTCACCCATATCCCGCAATTCAGTAATCAATAAAAGCGGATTACTGCCGGTAACCAATATTTGCTCCGACGGTTTAAATGAAATATGATACAGGCAAAGCGGTCTTATTTCAGCCTCACCGGCTTCTGCTGGCAGCGTTGCTTGCGGTTTAATCTGTTCTTCTTTTTTTTCAGTACTGCACGAAGCTGCAATTTTTTTAAAAGCTTTTAGCAGTTCACTAGCCCTCTCCTCATCAGCCGGTAAAAGGGCATCGTTTGTTTTAAGCATTTTTCCAACCTGATCACAAGCGGCAAGTGTAATATCAATTATAGACGAACTGACAGCCAATTGTCCCTTGCGGATATAATCATACACCGACTCAACATCGTGAGTAAACATCGCAATCCCATCAAAGCCGAACATTGCCGAAGACCCTTTAATGGTATGCATTGCCCTGAAGACTTTTGCAATCAATTCCGCGTCCGTTGAATTGCTTTCAAGCTCAAGTAACGAACTTTCCAGATCGGCTATTAATTCAGTTGCCTCCTCGATAAATGCCTGACGGTGTACGTCTAACATCCCAGTACCTTTCTTATTACAGTTAGGAGTTGTTCCGGTTGAAATGGCTTTACAATCCACCCGGTAGCCCCGGCGGATTTACCCTCCATCTTTTTTTCAGCCTGCGATTCCGTGGTGAGCATGAGTATAGGTATAAATTTATGCTGTGGAGTTTTCCGGATGTTTTTAATTAACTCGATACCATCCATATTCGGCATATTCAAATCGGTCAGAAACAGATTTATGTTTTTGCCACTCATCTTTGATACTGCATCCCGTCCATCAACTGCTTCAATCACGTCGTATCCTGCTTCACGCAAGGTAAAACTTACCATCTGTCTCACGCTTGCTGAATCATCAACTGTCATTATGGTTTTAGGCATTTTATGCTCCTATAGCTTTTCATTAAGTACATAGAAATTTTCTTTCCCTTCATTACACCCGCACGTTATAAACAGCTTATCCAATTCCGGGCTCTCCCTCTCCACAATGCCGCAGGTCTTTCCCGCGTTTTGTGCAGATTTAACAAGAGAAAGTAAAAGCTGCAAATAGGCTATATCAACTTGGACATCAGCGGCATGACTGATGTGCAAACCCTTAGCCTCATGTAAACGGGCAACAAAAAATTCCTTAACCGCGCTAATCGTGTTAAGGGTTAATTCTCCCTCCATCGTGCAGTTAATTATTCCATTTTCTTCTGTTTTGTATTGCATGGTATTCTTTAAAATAATTCAATATTATCATCCAGTTGTTCTTCTGGTGTTTTACTTTTTACTACACTTCGTGTCTTTGCAACTGCCCCGGTATATTTACCATGTACCAGCCTTTCGCTGTGCATCGTATATTTTGTACTCAGATGGCCTGTATTGCGGTGCCTGTCCGATACAAACGTGGTTACTGACGAAATTTCCTGATTGATTCGCGCAAGCATGGTAATTGCGTCATTAAGGTGCATTTGCAAGTGCTCGTGAACATGAATACCGGAAGCTGTATGAGAAATTTCCCGTTCTAGTTGTTGTACCATCCGTGTAAGGTCTTCAATCCTGCCTGTCAGGATTACTCCTTTTGATGAGATATTAGATAGTAATTCCTTAATCAACTCGTGCGTGTTATTCACTTGTGTACTACTATTATCCTCGCTGAATTTATCAAGTTCCATTTCGAGCGTGTTTGAAATGCTTCCTATTGCCGTTAATAGCCCTGTACTCATCTCGGTTTGTTTTTTTGCATCAACAGAAAGTTTTTGAATGGCTTCTGCAAGAACACCAAGCGAGGCTCCATTTGCGCCTGTATGTGCCGCCCGGACACGCGCATTCAGGGCAATTAATTCGATCTCGGTACCGATTTCTTCGATTTGTTGGATACTTGAAGTTAACTCTTCTATGGTACTTATTACCGATTTTGTTGAATCCAATAGCCGCCAGCTAATTTCGGAATTTTTCATCAGCGCTTTAAGAATGTCAAGAAGATCGGTTTCGATATTGCCGAAGGAAGTTCCGCTTTTACCGAATTCTTCCGAAAGTTTCATTGCTGTTTCTAAAATATCCCCGGCACTTTTCGAAATAACATACAACTCATCAATAATATTTGAAACGGCAAGCGAAAACTCATCCCGTGCATGAACAATCTGTTCCGATTGCAGGCTGCAAATGTCATACACTTTCCCTAATTGATACTCCTCATCTTCTGCACCTTCTCCGGATTTTTCCGTAAGCACGTTTTGTGCTTCACTAAGTGCCTCGGAAACATGTTCTATCTGCTGCCTTGTTATATCGTGGAATTGAATTGAAGTGACGATGTTTCTTATGCTGGTGTAAATTGCTGTTGCATCGTTTTTTATCGTATCGGTTTTCAAAAGGTAATCGTTGTGTTTTTCTTCAAACAGCTTCAGTGTGCCCATCGTATGGTCAACAATAAGGTTTGACTGATGGCGCTGTTCTTTTTCGAGTAATAATAAATCATTTGTTGTTTTTACAATTTCGGCAGTTATCAGTTTTGCCTTAGCTTCTATCATCGATACTTTTGCATCGATTAATTGCGCAAGCCTGTCAACATTGTCAGCAATAGTATTAAACCCTTTATCATCGGTACCGAGGCGTGACGTTTCAATTTTGGTTGAAATACCAAGCATCTTTAACTGCTTTATTATGCGTCTGAAGCCCTGAAAACCGTCAACGATATTGTTGACACTTTCAAGAATTATTGACAACTTGTCTTTATTACTCCCCAGCGCATCTGCGGATTTACCAAGCGAGGAGCTAAAGTTCAAAATCAGAACATTCAGTTCTGCCACACCGGTTTCAAGAATATCCTTGGATATGGATTCGATTGTTTGCGATGAATGGGATGCGATATTTTGTGAAGAAACAAGAAAAGTCTGCAATTTTGAACCAATTGCCAATATATCCTTTTCAGTCCCCTGCGTTGCCTGATCCAGTTTTTTGTTGATAATTACCAGATTCCTGCTTATTTCGGTATTCAGGCTGCCCTCCGAGGTTGTTGCATATCTGCTTTCTGAATCTTGGTTAACCATTGTCTATTTTCTTCCGGATAAAATAAGTGCATGTTTTATAATACTATCAGCGGTCTGCAAACATGGATTTAATACTGTTTCATTTTCGGGATAAAAAATGTGAAAGTAAATACTCATTAGTTATAATTCCATATAACTATAAATGAGTATTTTTAAAGAGTTTGCAAAAGGTAAATGATTCAAAGACAGAGGGTAAAGCCGATGCAGTTAACCTAAGTTCCCACTTAATAAGGGGCATTGATGCAATGCCCGCCAAGTGAGGTGAGCATGCGGATTTAAATCCCTCAACAATGCGGGGAATTGATTCATCAAGAGGATGACTATAATGCTAAAATTTAACGGTAAAATCGTTAAGACTGATGGAAGAGTTAATAAAAGCCGAAAACCTTCCACGGCGATTTATTGTATTCCGGATTTTTTGCGTGCCTTTTTCGGTGCATAAAAAAAAGCAATAATAATCAGTGCAACACCAAGTGCTATAAAAGGCTTCGAGACGAGAACCGTCACATCCTCAAAATGTATGAGGATATTAACGAGCGCCGAAATTAAGGAAATTGAGCCGAGTGATAAGAGGACTAAAAATATTACCGGATAGCGCGGTTTTTCCGGTTTTTTGATTTCGGGATTCTGTTTACTCTCCATGTTTTCTCCTAATAAATTGTTAATAAAGCTTCAAAAAATTCACTCTTCATATCCTCCCCGTTATTCTTGTAAGCAAAAAGCAAGTTACCAAGCACTCTGCGTAAAATTGTTCTGGCATCCGTTTTCTCATACGCGGTATCAAGCAGATTTCTGAATGCTTCTTTGTCCAAGTTTTCCAAATCCTCTTCGTATATTAAATGTCCCCCGCTGAAACAATCAACAAGAATGGTTTCTTCATCAACCGGATTTATAAAGCGTGCTAAAAAGTGTCCCGGGAAGTTGCATCCGTAATACTGCAGGTCAACCCTAGCCCCTACAAGCATAAGGATGGCTACAAGGCTTATTGGAATTCCTGATTTACTTTCCAAAACATGCAGCAAGTTACTGTTTAACGGATTATAATAATCGTTCTCTGCCCCTTTCAGCCCGGTTTCCGTAAAAAGATAATGAATCAGTGCAAAATGATCCGGCGGACGGTGCTTGTTTAAAAAATCCGCCGCGAGGTCATCAAGAACAGACACCAGTTTTTTTTCTGAAAATCGCCCGTTCTGGAATTGTGCAATATACGACAAACCTGCTTCAAGAGCCTGTAAATCATCGCTTATGGTATTTAGCCCGGACCATTGCTTTTTTAACCACCGCCTGTCATTTTTCGCGTAAATGCCGCTTAGTAGTGACTTTCGCTGTTCATCAAGCGGTAAATCGAAATAGCGTACTTCTTCCTCGAGTGAATACCCGACCTTTTCCAATTCCAGAATGACAATATTACGTATTTCATCATCCGGGTCGTCCAACAGATTTATCAGATGAGGTATTTTTTCATTCATTGTTACAATTGTTTTTAAGGAAATATAACTATAAAATAGCAAACATCAGTGTAATGACAATCGGTCATTTCTGTTTTATCCAATGCAACAAATAGTATATTTAAAATAAATATTGTGCAAAAGGGGCTTATGCTGCATTGTTATTTGCTCAACAGGCTCTATTTTTATAGTCCATTTTTGTTAAATTTATTGAGCCGGACCGGAGTACCTATGTCAGACCACATGTCACCGCTTTCAATGCAAAAACTCATCCGTTGGATTGACGATGAGTAAGCACACCATAAAACTGTTTTTGGAATCCCGTTATTGTCAATATATAAGCCTGCAAAATTGCACGCCTATTCATTTCTTGGTGAAGCCGTTGACAATATTACCGGTCCCGCTGCTGGCCCGCATACACAACTGGCAAATAACATCATCACCGCGTATCTGGCTGGCGGAAGGTTTTTCGAATTAAAGACCGTTCAAATACTTGATGAGCTGGTAATTGATAAACCGTGTATTGATGCCCAGGATGAAGGCTATAATGTTGAGTGGTCGCAAGAATTGAAACTTGAGCAGGCCTTTGATGAATATTTGAAAGCCTGGCTGTTAACCCATGTATTAGCGCGGTTGATTTCCGGGAGATCCCCCGGAGAACGTGGATTTGTTTTTAACATGAGCGTCGGATATAATCTCGAGGGAATTAAAAGTGAGCGGGTTGACCGTTTTATTGAACTGATGAAAAATGCCGCAGCTTCACCATTGTTTACAGAATATAAAACACTGCTGAAAAACGAAATTAAAGCAGGAAGGTTTGCCGGGCTTGTAAAGCTGCTTAACAGCAATATGCAGCAACAACACCTGCTTGATTTGATAGATGCAATTCCTGCGAATATGTCCCGTTCTATCACCCTTTCAACAATGCATGGATGCCCGGCAGATGAAATAGAATCCATTGCAGGTTATCTGATGCACGAAAAGCAGGTAAATACATTTGTTAAGTTAAACCCAACGCTATTGGGCTACACTTTTGTTAATAACACCCTGCATAGTAACGGTTTTATGACTGAGCTCGATCCGCACTCGTTTGAAAAAGATATTCAGTATGATGCTACTATACCTATGTTGCGCCGTCTGCATGAAACCGCGAAAGAAAACGGTGTGCATTTCGGCATAAAGCTTTCAAACACTCTTGGTGTTAAAAATAACGGGAAGGCACTGCCGGGTGGTGAACAGTATTTGTCAGGCCGTGCATTATATCCGCTTACTATCCATCTCGCGGCTAAAATCGCCGCTGAGTTCAATGGAAACATCCACATGTCATACTCGGGCGGCATAACAATACATAACATTGCCGAAGTAGCTGCAACGGGAATTGCCCCGGTAACGCTTGCGACCGATTTGCTGAAACCGGGCGGATATCAGCGCTTAAAAGCAATTGCAGAAAAAGCAGAAAACATTGCACCGCTATCTCATCTCCATATTGATCTAATAAAAACAGCCGCGGTAAATTCAATTGGGAATGCTTTGTATAACAGAGCCTCGCGGGAAGTAACCTCAATTAAAGTGCCACTGCCGCTGCCGCTTACCGACTGTTATATGGCTCCATGCACCGCTGCATGCCCTGTTCATCAGGATGTGGCGGATTATATTAGTCTTGTGCAGGACGGGCGGTATAAAGAGGCGCTTGCAGTAATTCTGGATAAAAACCCGCTACCGCACGTTACCGGCTATATATGCGATCATCAGTGCATGTTCCATTGTACACGGCAGGATTATGATGAAGCGGTAATGATACGCGATATAAAAAAGTTTGCTACAGAGCAGGGGTATAACACCTTGTTCGAAGATATAAAAAACCGTTACCGTTTTGTCTCGAACAAACAGAAGGTTGCTATTATCGGTGCGGGTCCTTCGGGGCTTTCAGCCGCATTTTATCTGGCTGTTAATGGTTTTGAAGTTACTGTGTTCGAAAAAGAAGAAAAGGCAGGTGGTATCGTGCGGAATGTTATTCCGCAATTCAGGATTCCTGAAGCTGTTATTGAGAAAGATATCGATTTTATTAGCAGTCTTGGTGTTCAATTCGAGTTTGGAGTAAAAGCAGAATTTTCTATTGCCGCCCTAAAGGCTAAAGGATTCAAATATATCTATCTCGCGATAGGTGCAGGCATTGCCAATGAAATGGAATTGACAAAAAAAGAGGGAACAATAATCGATGCAATTCCATTCCTTTGGGATTTTAATCACGGCATAACCACGCAGCTTGGTAAAACAGTCGCAATTGTCGGTGGCGGTAACTCTGCAATGGACAGTGCCCGTGCAGCTAAGCGTGTAGCAGGTGTTGAAAAGGTTTATATTCTTTATAGAAGAACAAAAGAGCAAATGCCTGCTGATAAGGAAGAGTTTGATGCGGCTATTGAAGACGGTGTTGAATTCAGGGAGCTGATCTTACCTGACTCTTTTAGTAAAGGAATATTGCATTGTAAAAAGATGATGCTCGGTGAGGCGGGTGCCGATGGCCGCAGAAGTGTGAAACCGGTTGACGGGGCTTACGAGGATTTAGCAATTGATACAGTGATTACAGCTATTGGTGAAAAGGTTGATGAGGCTGCTCTGGTTAAAAACGGTATTCGTTTCGAAAAAAGTAAACCTGCTCTCCAAGGTAATTTCAAAGAAACCAGCATCGAGAATGTTTTTATCGGGGGTGATGCACTCCGGGGTCCATCAACCGTTATTGAATCGGCTGCAGACGGAAGAAAAACGGCAATAGCCATTACAACCAAAGAAGGACTCGAATTTAAAACTTTGTTGAGCGAGTACCCGTCATTCGATTCCCCGTTCCGTATCGATAAAGCAGTTGCCATGAAAGCACACATTTCAGACAGGCAGACCGATATCACTGCTGAAGCGGGCAGATGCCTTTCGTGCAGCCTGATATGCAACAAGTGTGTTGATGTATGCCCAAACCGCGCTAATGTTGCCGTGGCTGCTGAAGGAAGCAGTAAATTATTTAAGGATGCATATCAGATTGTGCACATCGAAGATTTATGTAACGAGTGCGGTAACTGCCAGACTTTCTGCCCCTATAACGGGAGCCCGTACAAACAAAAGTTAACATTGTTCTCCACCCATGATGCGATGCAAAACAGTACCAATGACGGTTTTTTTATTAACAAAGAAAAACGGGCGGTAACGTTACGGGTAGGTAGTTACCTCGCAGAACTTGAACTTGATGCCGTTAATAAAAATGTGTTTGAAGTAATAACAGTAAATCAGGAAAGTGTTGATAAGGCACTCGCAGTTATGGACACAATCGTAAAACGTTACTATTATCTCGTATAGTATTAAACAAGAAGCTGAAGTTAACAACCAATAAACCCAATTTCTTTCAATGGTGCAAATGAAGCTCCGGTGTAAAATCCGGTTATCATTTGCACTTTTTTTTTGCTCTTAATTTTCTATAAACCCGCATACTACCCTTCTATAAGACATAGCCTTATGAAAGAGAAGTTTATGAACTTTTACACTTTAACAAGTTACCAATTGTCATCTTCCACATGCATTAACCGGATTAAATATATAACTTTACTTTTTCAAGTAAATCTTCCGGCTCAAATGGTTTTGACAAATAATCCGTGCAGCCTGATTCGAGAGCGTTTTGGCGATCCGTTGGGAAAGCATGCCCGGTAACGGCAATAATGGGAACCGCAGAATTCCTCGCCCCGCTTCTTATCAATCGCGTTAATTCTAATCCGTTCATTCCATGCTTCAGGGATATATCCATCAAAATCAAATCAAATTGCTGGTTTTGGAAAAACTTGAAAGCCTTATCAGCATCAGCAGCTAAAACTATCTGATAATCTTTCTTAAGAATGGATTTTATGAAAATTTGATTTATCGCATCATCTTCAACAACTAAAATATTTGTGCCAGCTTTAATGTGTGGCTTTGTCGGCGATGGAGTTTGTTTCGGTTTATTCTCTTGTGCTTCGATATTTAATTTCGGAAGTATCTCTTCCTGATACTTGAAACATACTTTAAAAATAGACCCTTTCCCTTTTTTACTGCTCACTTCGATACATGCCTTATTCAAATCGAAAAGTTTCTTTGCTATCGATAGACCAAGCCCCACACCTTCAAAAGGCCTGCTATACCCGGTAAATTCCTGCGTGTACGGTTCAAAAAGATGTGATAAATAGTCATCTGAAATACCAATACCGGTATCGCGAACTTCCACGCATAAATAATTGCTGGCATCACGGTAAAGCTCAATGGTAACAGTACCTGCCTCCGTAAACTTTATTGCATTTTCTACAATTACCGCGAATGCTGTTTCTATCGCGGTTTCATCAACAAAAACCTTGTCATCTTCTACCGCGGAGTTAAAGATCAGCTGCAGTGATTTTTCCTGCGAGTATTTCTGATATTCCGTGACAACAGCCTCGAGAACTGCCGCGATGGAAACCCTTGATAGTTTCAAGGGAAAATCACCAATCTGCAAGCGCGAAAAATTGAGGATTTTATCAACCGAAATCATTAACCGCCTCGAGGACCTGGAAATCGAAGCAAAATAATGCTCCTCGTCTTCCTTGATATATTTAGAATATAAATCCCTGATAATGCTTGTCATGCCAACAATACCATTTAGCGGAGTTCTTATTTCGTGAGATATATTTGCAATAAACGCATCTTTTAGCTTGTTGGCTAATTCTGCCCGCTCTTTAGCGCTAATTAAATTATTTTCTAATTCTTTTTTTGCAGTAATATCTTCTTTTACAGCAAGATATTGCGTGCATTTTCCCGACTCATCTTTTATCGGGGAAATTGAAGCAAGTTCCCAGAACAATTCGCCGCTTTTCTTTTTATTATGAAACTCTCCTCGCCATTCGTTTCCGCTGCTAACAGTCTCCCATAATTCTTTGTACTTTTCTGCAGGATGTTCGCCCGAACTGAAAATACGCGGGGTTTTTCCAATAAGTTCTTCAGGATAATAACCGGTTATCTCAGTTATTTTTTTATTTAGGTACTGTATCCGGCCATCACTATCTGTTATCAGTATCGAAACAGGGCTTTGTTCAACTGCGCGGGATAATTGTTTAACTTTCTCCTCGGACTGCCGCAGTTCCGTGATATCACGCCCAATTGCAAGCGCTCCAATTCTTTTTCCATCATTATCTAACTCTGCAACAAAACAAACATAATGGGTAATTGTGTTACCATTAACATCGGCGAGTTGGAGTTCCAAATACTCCGGTACACCTGTTTCTATGACTTTTTGGAGTTTAGCCTGGTATTCTTCCATCACTGTAGGGTAGCTTTCAATTGGTGTTTTTCCAATAAAAGACTGCGGGTCAGCAGGTACAGTTTTGAAAAACCTCTGGTTAGCATATATCGCGCGGCAATCGAGATTGTAGCGGATGATGATGTCAGGTGAGCTTTCTGCAAGGGAGCGGAATTCTTGTTCACTGTTACGCAACTGGAATTCTAATAGCTTCCGTTGGGAAATATCTCTTGTTACTGTTAATAATCCGGTGGGTTTTAATGTGGTATCCCGCAAGATAGATACAGAAATCTCAACCCAGATAGTAGAGCCATCTTTACAATACTCTTCCAATTCAAGCAATGTTGTCCGTGTAATATCTTCTGTGGCTTTTGCCTCTAAGGTCATTTCATTAGTAAAAACAGGAATTGCTTTTTGTAATGACCCGGGGGTTAACATCTTATCCAAAGATTGAGCAGCTGCCTCATCTGGGGTAAAACCTCTTAGTTTAAAGACAGAAGGGCTTATGTAGGTTATATTAAGATTGAGGTCGAAAACCGTTATGGTATCAGCGGTATTTTCGGCAATAAGACGGTACCGTTCTTCACTTTTTTGCAGTTCGGCTTCCGCCTGATTCCGCATGGATTCACTTTCAATATATTCCAGCGCGAATGAAATATCGATAGCCATTTCATCGAGCAGTTTAATATCATCTTCTTCAAAAAAACCGGTTTCACCAGAATAAATGTTAAAAGCGCCAACTATTTTGCCGTAAACAATAATGGGAAATGCTGCCGAAGATTTATAACCATAGGTAATTGCACTGTCCCGCCATAAAATCATGCTCTCGTCATCTTCAATATTATTCGAGATTTTATGCCGGCCCGTTTTAATAGCTATTCCGGTCGGACCATTACTGCGGGCTTCATCTGCTAAATCAATATTGATTTGCTTGAGATAATCTCCCACAATTCCATGCGATGCAGTTGTGACAACTCTATTTGTCCCAAAATCAACCATGCCTATCCATGCCATAAGAAAGCCGCCATATTCAACGGCAATCTGGCATGCCGCTTCAAGCATTTCTTCAGGTTCGTGAATTCTGACAATTGTCTGATTAATATTACTGAGCACAGAATAAATACGGTTAAGTTTAAGTATCTGGCTTTCCGCGTGTTTACGGTTGGTGATATCAGTTAACATAGCGAAAGATCCGCTGAACGATTCACCACCATCAGAAACAGGTGTGGTTGCAACATTTACCCAAATGGTTCTTCCATCCTTATGCAGGAGCCTGCTTTCGAAAGTATCCGGTAACCCTTGAAAGCGGGTGAGAAGATTATTCTGGTAGTCAGGCACATCTTCATCGAACATAAAATCGGAAACGGGTTTTCCAACTAATTCTTCAAGTGAATAACCGATTATTTCAGTCATCCTTGCATTAACAAACGTGGTTAAGTGATCCGGTCCTAGTAACCAGATGCCCTCGTTCGCGGTATCAACAATCCTGTGAAATTTTTTCTCGCTTTGTTGTAAATCACGGAATACCATAAGATTGGTTATTGCATCGGCAAACCGCCAGCCGATTTCCTTTAGAAGCCTTTCCTCATCAGGTGTCCAGTTCCTTGCATAAGAACACTGGTGAATGCCGAATTGCCAGGGTTTGCCAACTTTTGGATAAATTGCCATCGACATGAAACACTTGAATCCGAATTGCTCGGATATTTCAGCAGGTAACGGATATTCGGTTCCGGGACCGAATTTTACCGGGCGGTTCGAATCTAAAAGGATACGAAGCGACTCTGCTACACCAGCGTCCATGGGTATTTCAAGCCCCAGTTGAAGGACACCGGGATATTCCGGCTTGCAGCTTTCCATCGGTACTTTCCAGAAATCAGATGCCGGGTCACAAGGGTACATTAAAAAAGCCCGATCACAATCGAATATCCGGAGCACAGAATCTAAAACATTTTTCATCATCTGTTCAACATCGGTGCCCTCTTGAATGATTTTATTGAATGTATCGATATTCTCAAAATACCGGAGTTTAGCCACCCGTTCTTCCTCTATCCGCTTGTGAACGGTGATATCACGGGATATAGTCATGACGCTCACGACATTTCCTTCACGGTCAAATTCCGGGAATGCAAAAATATTATACCAGTAATCAATATTGTCTGCTTTTGGCCAAATAACATCAATAGCCTCAGCAACGCCGCTGCTTAGTACCGTGCGAAGCAGGTACTGCAGGGCAACCGCGCTATCCGTGGGTAGCGGGGAAATTTGCATTGGTGAGCTGGAAAGTAATTCCTCTTGTGCTATTTGAGCTTCTTTGAGATAAACCGGATTGACGTAAGTACGTTTGCAGTCCAGATCATAACGAGCGATAATGTCCGGAGAACACTCTACCAGAATACGGAAAACCTGCTGTCCCTCGTATAAGGCTTCTTCAGCTTTCTTGCGTTCGGTT
>JACPGF010000258.1 GCA_016182615.1 Ignavibacteriales bacterium | reverse complement strand
TTCCCGTTAAAGTGCAGTTTTAACGAGTGGAAATCCTTAAGTTGACAGCATTGCCTTGCGAAGGAGAGGGATTAAGGGTGAGGTTGTTTTGTTTTAGCGGCATTAGCATTGCCTAAAAACAATTCCCCTCCCCTAGGGCCACGCTTCTCGTTTACGCTCCACCCTCCTTTCAAAAAGGAGGGACTTCGAAAAAACACAGCCCAGCTTTGCGCAGCATAAGTTACTTGAAATCAATTATTGCAGAAATAAAATTTTAGAAACACAGCCCGCCCATGAGGGCGGGATATTATAAGAATGAGAGACTTACATTGACTCAAATGTTAACTAGTTCAACTATTAACAGAATTGCCTTTATTGGTAATTACCTGCCAAGGCAATGCGGCATTGCAACATTTACAACCGATTTATGTGAAGCGGTTGCATCACATTATGACGGAACAACCTGCATCGCTGTTCCTGTAAATGATATTGAAGCCGGTTATCCTTACCCGACACGGGTGCGGTTTGAACTTGTCGAAAAGGATATTAATTCTTACCGCCGTGCCGCGGATTTTCTTAATATCAACAATGTTGACTTAGTAAGTTTACAGTTCGAATATGGCATTTTTGGCGGCCGGGCCGGCAGCCACATTCTTGCTCTTCTCCGCGGTTTGCGCATGCCCATTGTTACTACGCTGTACACGATACTCAAAAACCCTGACTCGGATCAGCGCAGAGTACTTGAGGAAGTTGCAGCTTTATCGGACCGATTGGTGGTAATGAGTGAGCGGGGTGCAGATTTTTTACGTGATATATATAACGTTTCACCCGAAAAGATAGACCTTATCCCCCATGGCATCCCCGATGTACCGTTTGTTGACCCGAGTTTTAATAAAGATCTATTTGGAGTAGAAGGCAAGACTGTTTTGTTAAGTTTTGGCCTGCTTTCATCGAGTAAAGGTTATGAAACAGTCATTTCGGCAATGCCTGAAATGCTCAAACGTTTCCCGGATTTAGTTTATATAGTTGTTGGTGTTACACATCCGCATGTTTTAAAAAACGACGGTGAGAAATACCGCCTGTCCTTGCAATGGCTCGCGCAGGAGAAAGGTGTCGAAAGTAATGTTATTTTTTACAACCGTTTTGTAAGCCTTGAAGAGCTGGTCGAATTTATCAGCGTCGCGGATATCTATATAACACCATATCTTAACGAGGCGCAGATTACCTCCGGTACACTGGCATACACCTTAGGTGCCGGTAAAGCGGTTGTTTCAACTCCATACTGGTATGCAGAAGAAGTCCTGTCGGAGGGCAGGGGTGTGCTCTTCCCTTTCAAAGATTCTGCCGCTTTGGCAGAGCAGGTTATCAGCCTGCTTGATAACGAGTCTGACCGGCATGCAATGCGGAAACGCGCGTACATGTACGGCAGAACAATGATCTGGTCCGAAGTGGCACAGAGGTATATGGCAAGTTTCGAATGGGCCAGAGCTGAACGCCGGCATTATATTCCCGCCGGATTAATCTCAAAAACACTCGATAAATATCCCGGTGAACTTCCGGCTATTAATCTCGAACACATGGGTTTGCTTACCGATTCAACAGGCATATTTCAGCATGCCCTTTTTTCAGTTCCCAATTATGCGCATGGATATACGACAGATGATAATGCCCGCGCCTTATTGGTTACTGTACTTTTAGATAGCCTTGGCAACCGGAAGTGGCTCGCGTTAGCAACCTGTTACCTCGCCTTTCTCGGATTTGCATTCAACGAAAAGACCAACCGGTTCAGGAATTACATGGATTATCAGCGTAACTGGTTGGAGGATTCAGGATCAGACGACAGTCATGGCCGCACGCTTATGGCGTTAGGTACACTGCTCCGCCACTCCAATACACCATCATTATGCAGTATGGCCGGTTCGTTATTTGAGCATGCATTACCGGCTATCCTAACAACCACAAGCCCCCGTGCATGGGCATTTGCAATTATTGGTATCCATGAGTATTCGCTTAAATTCGAAGGAGACCGCCATGCAAATCAGGTACGTGATGAGTTGGCAGGGCGTTTATTACGATTATATCATGAGAACCGCACCGATACTTGGTGCTGGTTCGAGCAGGAACTCTCCTATTGCAACGCCGTATTGCCGCATGCATTATTGACCTGCGCGAAAACACTTCCCGGCAAGTCAATGACAGATGCAGGCCTCGAATCGCTTGCATGGCTGGCAAAGTTACAAAAGTCCGATGAAGGCCACTTTGTTCCGATTGGTTCCAACGGCTTTTATAAAAATGGCGGTGAACGGGCCCGCTTTGATCAGCAGCCAATAGAGGCTCAGGCGATGACCTCGGCCTGTCTTGAAGCATTCAAATCCACAGGTGAGAATGACTGGAATAAAGAAGCTCGCCGGGCATTTGATTGGTTTCTTGGCCGAAATGATTTATCACTAACGCTCTACGACCCCACTACCGGCGGTTGCCGGGACGGCCTGCACTCTGACCGCCTTAATGAAAATCAGGGTGCAGAGTCAACTTTAGCTTTTCTGCAATCATTGCTGGAACTCCGGCTGATTGAGCAGTCACAATTATCCATGGAAACAATACCAAAATGAACAATCAGCATGCTCAACTATTTCACCGTTATAAACAAAACCCTATCCTGACAGCGGATCACTGGCCCTATCCCGTTAATAGTGTATTTAATGCAGGCGCTATTATGCTGCCGGATGATACAACACTTCTGCTCTGCAGGGTAGAAGACCGCCGGGGACTTTCGCACTTTTGTGTGGCCCGCTCAAAAAATGGAATCGATAATTGGCAGATTGACGCGCAACCCACACTGCTTCCCGACCCGGATAAACATCCGGAAGAGTTATGGGGAATTGAAGACCCGCGGATTACCTTTGTTCCTGAATTACAGAAGTATGCCATTGTTTTTACGGCTTATACCCGCGATGGCCCCGGTGTGGCATTGGCACTAACCGAAGATTTCCAGTACTTCGAGCGGTATGGCATTATTATGTCTCCCGAAGATAAGGATGCAGCACTGCTGCCACAGCGTATTAACGGGCTTTGGGCGCTTATTCACCGCCCGGTCAGCGCTCCCCGTGCACATATGTGGATGTCGTATTCTCCTGATTTGAAAAACTGGGGCAGCCATGTCTTGATGATGGATGCAAGGAAGGGCGCATGGTGGGATGCAAATAAAATCGGACTGTCTGCACCGCCTATCGAAACACCCGAGGGCTGGCTGGTTATTTATCATGGTGTCCGGCAGTCTTGCGGGGGATGCCTGTACCGTTTAGGCCTTGCATTATTTGACCTGAAAAAACCGGACCTGTGCCTTAAGCGTGGATCCCAGTGGGTTTTTGCCCCCGAGGAAATGTACGAACAAAAGGGAGATGTCGGCAACGTTGTGTTCCCTTGCGGATATACCATAATGAAAGACGGAGACACTATAAACATATATTATGGCGCGGCTGATACTTGTATTGCCCTTGCCACGGGCAGTATCCGCGAAATGCTCAAATGGCTTGAGCAGCACAGTTAACAAAAGGAAAACTATACTATGAGAACAAATAATAATTTACCCGTTACGCTGGCGTTTATCATTACTGCAATAGCATTTTTGCTGCTTTGCGGAGCTGCGATTATGATAACATTGATTAACAGCGATACCAATAAAAGCGGCTTCATGGACAATATTAGCTGGATATGGGTACCGACAGTAATTACCCTGCTTATCTCCAGCCTGCTCGGCTGGAGCCTTGTCAGGAAAAGAGAATTATAATTAGTAGCCGTTTAGCAGATCAAATTAATTGATTGCTTTGATCATGCCGGAATAACCATATCCGGCATGCATGCATAAAGTTGCAAAGGCAGAGATACGGTCTGTCCCAGTAGTAAAATGAAGTATTTGCAGTTCTAAAATGAGAAAAGAGACGAAAAGTGAGAATAGTAAAAAGAATTTTTCCGGTAATTATGTTTATGGGCATGTTAGTGTTAACCGGGGGCTGCTCAACATCAACTCTTGTTGATGTATGGAAGGATCCAACCTTTCATGAAGCGCCGTTAAAGAAAATTTTTGTTATCGGTTTGCGGAAGGATAACATACAAAGGAGAATTTGGGAAGATGCATTTGCACTTGAACTAACAAGGCAGGGTGTCACCGCGACATCTTCATATCATTTATTCCCGGAATCTTTACCCGATACTTTCCAGGTTATTCAAGTAGTTGCCGACAAAGGTTATGATGGAATACTTATTACACGGGTTCTATACGCGGAAATGAAAACCGAATACGTGCAGGGTTACGATACACAGGAACAGGTTTTTAGATATAATAAATTCCGTAACCGGTACGACTCGTATTACCGCACGGTACAGCATCCCGGATATGAAGAGACGAAAACAATAGACCGGAGGGCAATAGACGTGTGGGTAATCAGGGATGAGGAGCGATTGATTTGGAGTGCTACCAGTAATACGCCAGAGCGCACAACAGTAGAAGCTGTGCAAACAGATATAGTTGAGCTGGTGATTCCCGAATTATCAAAAAATGCAATCATACAAATTCGAAAGTAGAAAATGCCACAAACAACCATTGAAAACCTGAAAAACAAAATAAAGACGAACAGCACCATTAACGAAAGCAACAAAACGGTAATACTCGATTTACTTGACACGCTGAAACCGGAAATTGATTTATTGGCTGCCGAGAAAGCGGAACATGCAATGTTTATAACCGGTTATGTCGAGCATTCTGCTGATGAAGCTATGCAGGAGCCAAGCAACCCGACGCTCCTCAAACTTTCGATTGACGGATTGAAAGCTTCAGTTGCCGGATTTGAAACAACACATCCGCAGCTGGTTAAAACCGTTAATACGATTGCTGAAGCACTGGCAAGCATGGGCATTTAAGCTCTGTATTGTCATAAAATATATGAAACTACTCAGTTTAGGTAAAATAAAGCCGAGTTTTGGTGTTTAACTAAAATTAGCAGTTTAAAAAGTACAGCGGAATTTTTATGACATAACCTCAGACTTTCACGAAGTGATGGATACCCATAGTCTGAGGTTAGGAGATGGGAATTTTTATAGATATGAACTGAGTAGTTACAAGTATTCAGCATTAACCCGTTTTTCATCCCTTTGGACTATTGTTCCGTGTTTGCAAATGACATACTCTGTGATGGATAATTTTGTAAACACCAGTTGTAATTTGTTACAGCTACAAATTACCAATGGATAAACCATTTTATTTAGTTATAAGTTAACCGGATTCCGGAAAAAGACAGAGAGTTTATACAATGAAACAGAAAACAGAGTCATTTAAGAGAGCAGCATTACCAAAGGCCCCGACAAGTATCAAGGGACTGGATGAGATTACCGGCGGCGGATTGCCTAAAGGAAGGCCGACCCTTGTTTGCGGTGGTGCAGGCTGCGGCAAAACGCTGTTTGCCATGGAATTCCTTGTCCGCGGTGCTACCTTATATAACGAGCCCGGCGTTTTTATTTCATTCGAAGAAACCGAAAAAGAGCTGACTGCAAATGTGGCCTCGCTTGGATTCGACTTAAGTGGGCTTATCCAGCAAAAAAAGATTTGGCTCGAGCACTTTCAGATTGACCGGGATAAAATTGAGAAAAGCGGCGATATAGATTTCGCGAGCCTGTTCGTGCGGATTCACAGCGCCATCGAAAACATCGGGGCCAAGCGTGTTGTTATAGATACCATGGAGTCTCTTTTTTCCGGGTATCACAATCCGGCGGTATTGCGCTCTGAACTGCGTAAATTGCTGCAATGGCTAAAAAAGAAGGGTGTTACGGCGATAATAACGGCGGAACGCGGCGATGGGCGGCTGACAAGGCAGGGGCTTGAAGAGTATGTTTCCGATTGCGTGATTCTGTTAGATAACCGTGTAAGTGATCAATCTTCAATCCGGCGGCTGCGTATTGTTAAGTACCGCGGTTCAACGCACGGCACCAACGAGTATCCCTTTCTGATTGATGAGGACGGTTTTTCCGTACTCCCGGTTACTTCACTCGGGTTAAATTATTTTTCTTCGCCCGAAAGAATTTCAAGCGGCATTTCACGGCTTGATACCATGCTTTCCGGCAAAGGTTATTTCCGCGGCAGTACCGTACTTGTTTCAGGCACGGCGGGTACCGGTAAAACAAGCATGGCCTCGCAGTTTGTCGAGGCAGCCTGTAAGCGGGGCGAAAAAGTGCTTTTCTTTACTTTTGAAGAATCGCCAAGCCAGCTTGTACGGAACATGTGCTCTATTGGTATCGATCTTGAGCCATGGTTAAAAAAAGGCCTGCTGCAGTTTCATGCGACACGGCCAACACTTTATGGTTTGGAAACACATCTAACCACCAGTATAAAAATTATAAACAAATTTAAACCACATGTTGTTATTCTGGATCCAATTAATGCATTTGTTATTGGAGAAAATCAGTCCGAGGTTAAAGCCATGCTGCTGCGCCTTGTTGACTTTTTGAAAATGAAACGGGTGACGGCGTTTTTTACCAGCTTAACTTCTGCCGGTGAAAACATGGAGATCTCGGATGTATATGTGTCCTCGTTAATTGATACCTGGTTACTGCTCCGCGATATAGAAATAGGCGGCGAGCGGAACAGAGGGTTATACGTGTTAAAATCCCGTGGCATGGCACACTCTAATCAGATTCGTGAATTTAAACTAACCGATAAAGGTATTGAATTGCTTGATGTGTATGTTGGTCCTGAAGGTGTATTAACCGGCTCTGCACGCCTCTCGCAGGAGACCAAAAATGATGCCGAACAATTATTACGGCAGCAGGAAATATTGCGTAAGCAATACGGCCTTGAACGAAAACGTGAAGCCTTAGAAGCGCAGATTGTCTTATTGAAAACCGAATTTGATGCAGAGCAATCTGAAGCACTTAAAGTAATAGGTATTGAAAAGGCAAGGATCGAAAGATTCACGCAGGACAAAGAGAAAATGGCAAAAAGCCGGAAAGGTGATAATGATAATAAAGTTGTTACCGCGGGGCGCGAGAAAAAAGTAAAACTATTAAAATCTCACTTGAAACCGGATGAACCGAAATAGTGAAGCACGGCAAAATATTGCTTCCGACATGAATGAAGGATTGTGAATGATTTTAATATTTTTCACAATTATAAAATGCATCAACACTATCAAATAGTTCGGATGCGGTCACAATATAAACTGAGAATGCATTATGAAAAAAGATCAGGGTAAGAGAAAAGAAGGTTCAATGAAAGAGCCGGCAAAAACCCTAAAAGAAAAAAGAGTTGCAAAAAAGGATAAGGTTGTTAATAAAAATAACCTGGATGTACTGAACAATAAGCCAGGGTAACTATTTCGCTTATGTAGAGTCGAGTTTAGGCGTTTAACAAAAATTAGCAGTATAAAAAGTGCTGCGAAATTTTTATCTCCTAACCTTAGACTTTCACGAAGTGATGGATACCCATAGTCTGAGGTTAGAAGATGGAAATTATTATAGAGATGAGTAGTTACTTTCCGGGTTAATAACCCTGATGTATTAGGCAAGTTTAGAGATGCGAATGAATGAATGGACGAGAATTCCCGGGGACATGCCTAACAGGTGTGTAAACCGGGAAGACTCTCGGAACAGATTAACAACGTGTCGAGGCTTAAAAGCCTGCCTATAACCAATGCCTCCCAAGGGAGGTAAATGTGTCAACTTAAGGGCTGGATTTGGAGCTTCCCTCTCCTGTTTTAGGGAAATGCCGCCCAAGGGAGGTAAACGTGTCAACTTAAGGATTGACAAAATTTTGAAAATGGTTTTTCCGAAGTCCCCCTTTTTGAAAAGGGGTTGTTCGCCGCGGCG
>JACPGF010000253.1:12484-17092 GCA_016182615.1 Ignavibacteriales bacterium | reverse complement strand
CCCTCAAAATCAAATGATTTTCTTATATCATTAAACTCCAAGACCTGGGTTGACCGCTCTACCTGTTGGTATACAAATCTATCATTAAAATTAACGGTTTTACCATCCATACGAACAGATTCCTTCATTTTGCTAATAGCTACAGAGGCTAAGCTCTTGCCGGTTCTGCCATTAGGATCGTCGGATATTTTTTCATCGCAAAAGACAATGGCTTTTGCGTTGCTGGAATTCTTATACCCGTGTAGCAGATACCCGATAGATGAAACAAGTGAATTGAATCTATCCTCTCTTTCTGCGGATACATTCCATAGAAACTTCCTAAACATAGATTTCTCAAAATCATCGGCAATGGTAAAATCATTATCAATAATTTGGGCATCCCAGATTAAGCCATCCAACTCGGTGTATGGTCGTGTTATAATATTGTCCTCTGTAACTTCTACGAAACAGTTCTTGAAAAACACGCGACCCAGCTTGGCTGTATCTTTTAACAACTCCATCTCTTTTGATTCGACACACTCAAACAGCTTATCACTAAGGTACTTGCCGTTATGCGCAATTAATTCGTTCATAACCTCATCCCTAAAGTCATTGCTCAGCCCCTTCTGGTTATCCTTTTTTACTGAATTTAAAATAAAGTCTTTAATTTCTTGTGGCATCTTTTCTTTTATACGATTATCAACTGCCTTTACATAAGTAAAGCTATTCGTTAAATACAGTTTTGCAAATCCGTGGGATTCCAAAAACTTGATTAATTGAAAATGATTTACATCGACATTTATATACCCTTTCTTATTTCGGGCTACAGTCCAAAAATTACCTTTAATCTTACCGTACTGCTTCAGAATGCCATCTACTTCTCCCTTAACTACAGCGCTGTCTTTTGGCGGGTTGTTGTTTCGGTTGAATAACTGTGCCATCGCGTAAATAGTTTTATCTGGAACATTATAGTGTATAAAGTGACTGACCAGTTTCACTAAACCAGCATGTCTTTCACCTTCTGGCAAACCACCTTCTGTTATCTCAACGGCGTCAATTTTCTTCTTAACATCAACGTCTTCTGTTTCAGTAACTGCATCTGTAGTTAAAAATCTATTCTTCAAGGCTACAAGTCCATCGTTTGGTAACAGTTCATCATCATCAATGTATTCTACAAGTCTTGGAGACTTTGCCCGGTTTTTTATCTCTGCAATTGTCAAACAATTAACTTCTTCTGCTGTTAATGGCACTGCAACCAAACCACTCTTTGCATTTATGGTATTAACCTCACGGATCAGCTTTGTAGTTCCATATATACCATAATCCACATGTTCATACCTAGCCGTGATTTCTTTAACTATTGCTCTTATCTGCACCGGTAAATCTTCGGATGGTAAAAAATCACCAAACAATACTGATGGAATTCGAATATGGAACCCTTTGCTGCCGCTGAAATTAACACGTAGATATTTCGCATCTACCTCATAAAGCGTCTCAATTTTTCGGACAATACCTTGAGTTATTTTTTGTGCTTTTTCAAGATTATCGCCACAATCAATATCAATGACAACCTCACGGATAGCTACACAACCTGCATACCCTTTTATAATGCCGTCATTCTGATCGGCATACTCTTTTATCTCACTCGAATGAAGGAATGCTGAATGATAAATTTCCTTCTGACCCAAGAAATCAGGAATACTATTTTCGTTATAAAAATACTTGCGATTGGATACCCCATTAATCGCATATTCAAATAAATTACATTTATTATCCATTTAAGCCCCAATTTTCAGCTCATTATATGAGTCCATGAAAGCTAATGTAGCATAAAGAGCATTATGATATTCAAGGTTAAATGAGCACATTTTGTTTGAACCGCTGGGACACTCGCCTAGCGGCTTAAATACAAATTGTTGCCTGTTTAATTGTTTCTTATGGAATTTCTAGTTGCTGGTTTGTGAAGAAGCAGGAGCCATAGACGGCTCCCACTCAAATAATCGTTTCAAGTTTCTATTATAACACCTGTTGCAGGTTGTCTGTTCGCTGTGGTAAATATTAAGAAGTTGTCTGTTGGTGTGTTGCCAGTTTCAGAGATTTGTTAATCTCATATACTAATATAGTAATATTATCTTCAATATGCAAATATTGCTTTAAAGCAATCATTTTATCAAATAATAAGAAGATTTTGATATTCTAAGTTTTTTACAGATTGTTTTATAATCAATGCCGCGCTTTCGCATATCTAAAACACCATTAATCGTAAATAACGGTATCTTTGGCCTGCCGAGCTTTACGCCCTTAGCCTTGGCCTTCTCCATCCCTGCACGGACACGCTCTTTTATTATCTCCCTTTCAAATTCTGCAAACGCAGAGATCATTGTGAAAAGTATTTTACCCGCAGGCGTACTGGTATCCACATTTTCCTTATATGAAATGAAATCCACTCCCAGGGCTTGAAATTCCTCCAGCGCGTTAATGAGTTCTTTGGTACTGCGAGCAAATCGGTCAAATTTCCAAACAAGGACTGCATCAGTTTTTCGCTTTCGAACATCATTAAGAAGCTTTTGGTAGTTCTCCCTGTCGCTACGAGAACCGGATGCATAATCTATATATTCCTTTACAATCTTAAGGCGCCTGGCTTCAGCATATGCTTTAAGATCAATCAATTGCATATCTATATTTTGTTCACGGGTAGATACCCGTGCATATATAATCACTCTTATCATACTAAAATTCCTCAATTTTATTTGTTATATCATTCTTTTACCATTTTTCATGTATTCCAGAAAAGTGTAGTTATGTGGAAAGGAATTTCGACTGGCTAAGTTCTTATTTTTAAGTAGATTTAAGAAAAGAATTTCTTAACCTTTTATGGAATTACGGTTCTCAATTACTCGACATTAAAAATAAAGCAAGAATATGATCGTTGAAGTTAACAAAATAATACTGATTGAAGATAATGCTGATTTTCATCATAGGGTCACTTATACATCTTCCAAATTAGTTGATGTTGATATAAATCTTGGAAATACTGATGCTCTCTTTGATCAAGAATTTTTTGAGCAACGGGACATGGACGCTAAAGTAAAGCCACCGATTTTTTCAGATGGTAAAATTGCACCATTGCTTTTTAATGAACTAGATATCCACACTCTAATTATTCTTCGTATTCGGCCAGATCATTTGCTTATAAACACGACAATATCACAGAACGACATAGGTATTGAACTGCTTCATGATGTCAAAAGGAACCGGTTACTGTATCTATTCTTCTCTCCTACGAAAAAAGTGTTAACAATACGCCCATATATTGCTATAGATGATTCTGGGCTTCTTAATAAACTCAAAGCAAATCTCACGGATAATTACCTGCGTCAGAGTGTTTTAGATCTCTTAACTCCGAAAACTTTTAGAGACGAATCAGCTAATGAAACACCTTCTAACATTGGGAAAAATTCAATCTCATATAAAGGATCAGCTTATATATTTACCTACGATGGGGAAAACTATGTTTTCAGCAATAAACAACCCGTTCGCGATGTTGTTTATATTATTAAAAACAAGGTAAGCACAGATATTGAAGAAGAAATACTCCAACATTGGGAAGCGAGCAGAAAAGAAAGCAGAAAAGAAAGCAACAAGAGTTCCAATGCTTTTGATAGCTTCTATAAAAGTTATCAACGATTTAAGAAAGAGATTCAAAAGCAGGAAAAATTAAGAAAAGTCACCGAGAAAAATTTACTATCTGATTTTTTTAATAATTATCTAAAAATGATTCCCGTAGAAATATCAATTGCCTACAAGCCACCAAAGGGTTTTAAGTGGGATTTTATTTAACTCATATTTTGTGAAATACAAACTTCTTCCATTTTATTTAATTCCCTCTCTTACAACTCAAAGACAGATTTTGTCCTAAAAGAGACATTTCCTGTACCTACGCACTTTTATAGTTAAACCTAAATTTATATTAAAGTTCTTTGAATACTTGCACAGATGATTCATTCCGTGCCCTCATTTTAAGGACAATATAAGAAAACAGCCGTACATGATGATCAACCTGATCAACGTGTACAGCACATTTTAGCACTTAATTAGGAATTATTAATTGTCAACATTTAACAAATCATTATTAACCAGTTCCCGCTTTTTAAGTAATAACGGAACGCCCGTTGTATTTGTCTCAGACTTTGCTGGTGGTGGACCCAGGTATTTCGACCTAAAAGGGAAAGCTACAGAATTGAATTCTGAAGTTCAAGTTGCTGAAGATGCTGAAATAGGAACCATATTCAGCCAAAGGTCTAGCGGACTTGATGTAATCGCAGAAATCTCTTCTTATTTGAAAAAGTACATCTACCTCCACAATGAAACAGAATATGTACTGGTATCGGTCACATGCCTCTTATCCTATTGTGTGGATATGTTTGAACGTGTACCATATTTATGGTTACAAGGTGGAAAAGGTAGTGGTAAGACTACTTTGATGACGGTTATGAAATCAATAGTCTCTTCCCCCAGATTCGTTTCAGAAACTTCAGCATCGGCACTTTTTCGTATAGTTGATGAGTTGAGACCAACTCTTTTTCTGGATGAATCCGAAAATTTAACTAAGCGGTTAGGTTCCAATCA
>JACPGF010000253.1:0-12453 GCA_016182615.1 Ignavibacteriales bacterium | reverse complement strand
TCGTTATCAAAAAGACGGGGCCGTTTCCAGAACTAAAGGGAATGAAGTGATTACCTATAATACATACTGTCTTAAGGTTCTCGCCGGTATTAATTCATTCTATCCCACACTTGCCGACAGATGCATTTTACTAAGGTTAAAACAACCACCAGTTGACATTTCTCTCGAATACTATGGAGGTGAAGATGTAAGTATTACACTACCACTGGTTGAACTAATTCACTCATCTCTAAAAAGTAAGTTGCCGGAACTTCAGAAATATATTGTTGATCCGAAGTTACTTGCAATAGATGACTTGATAAGGCTTAGAGAATTTGATAAGTGGTTCCCGATTCTAGCAATTGCTAAACTATTCAGCAGCAGACGGAGCAATTATTTTAATCTGCTTCAGAATTATGCACTTGTTCAAGTCAATGCGAAAATAGAACAGGAATCATCACAACCAGAAAATATGTGTAAAGGCATATTAAAGGAATTTCTCGAATATAAAGCTGGAGAAGCAATTGACAGTGATCGAAAATCCTTATTCTTTAAAACGGACGAAATACAGAGCGTTATTAGAGCAAACGATCCTCATAATTACTATAGGAATAAGGCTGAAATAACCCGCCTATTAAAAACTCTTGGAATAGAAACAGCGAGAAAAAGGTTCGGGGGACCTCCGGTATCCCTCTACAGCATACCAAGATCGTTTCTTAATTAACATTTTTTATAGGGGTGCGTAGGTAGCGCACTCCTTCAACTAAAAAATAGGAGGTAAGTTAACAGATTTAAGTTATGATATACTGGTTGGGCATGGATGAAACAGTTTCATTCTACCAGTTGATGATTGTGATAATACACAAATACATTAAATGCCCTTTCAATCTCAGCCCCGGAACATCCGAAGGTTGGGAAGAATTAAAACTTAATCCACGAATCTATCTGGACAAAAAATTTGTACAGGATTGGAAATAACAAACGTGACCGGTAGTGGATGCCGATCAAATATCAAAAAAAATATCATAGAAAGGACCAATATGGTCGCAGACATTTTAGCAGAAGCCTTGGAAGATATAAAAGATTCTTTGGCAAATGAAGTAACTCCTGATGAATTAAATCAGCAGGATAAAGAGCTTCTCAAAGCTCTTCAAGTAATGATGTACACGGTGCAGTCGCATTTTGAGGCAGCACCGAATACACAAAAAATCATGACGGCAGAGGATTTTGCAACAGAATCCAACGCTATTACAACATTTCATAAATACTTAGTGGAGAAAGTAAATAGGAATTTCCAACGAGAAGAAGGCATATCCTATTTAACTCCGAAGTTGAGTATTGATGAGATGCTCAAACAATAATAAAAGGGCGGTGAATAGCCGCCCGGTTTTTCACTCGTAATGAATACCACGCATCACGATTAATCAACAATTTTGGCCGGTAGTGGAACCGGTCACAATTTATAAATAAAGAAGAGGTGCTTAATGAAGCAAACAAGAATATACGTTAACCAAGACTTACGTAATGAAGTCTTGTCGATCATCGATCAATTGTACACTGACTTTGGTTTATTAAATCGCAGTACACAAAATATAGCCCTACAAATTGTAAACTCAATTAGTTATGACTATTTGACTCAGAATTGTGAGTTGGGATTTATATTCGAACAAAAGGTGATGCCGTATCTAAGAAAGCTCAATGAAAACCAGCGATTGGAAAAAGTAAGAGGACTTTTAATAGATGGATACATAGACATTGGAAATGAAAGAATTCATATGATGTTTATGCCTTACATAAACTATAACGAAGAGATTGAAAGGAGCAAAAAGCATTTTATTACTGAAATATCTCCAGTGAATAAACTAAATGCGGATGTAAAATCATAGCATGATATGTTGGTATTACGAGCCGACAAAATAAATATTTTCGTAAAAATAACATGCCTTGTTTACCTCGGGCAAAACGCCTCTTCCTGGGTATAAGAAATTTATACCTGGGGGAGGTGTAATTTCAGTAAGCGCAGTGCTGCCCATTGATTTACGGTTTACTGATGCTGTCCGCGTGAGATGGATGGACTCTCGCCGGGCAACTAACCCAGGCTGCGACTGTAGTAGCAACAGTAGCACCTATAATAAAGGCTTTTATGCACAGTAGTATAGAGATGATGCAGCAGTGCTTCTTGAGACACAAAGTGTGGCCAGAAGTGGACTGCTATGGAAACGATAGATAATAACTTAAAACTTTATTCACGGAATAAGGCTCGTAAATTACTGGGTATTGGTTTAACTGTACTGGACATGTACATCAATACCGGTTTAATAGGAACAATTCCAACGACAAGGAATAAAGTGAAAATTCCCCATCAAGAATTACAACGTTTTATAGATGAGAATATAAAGCGAGAAAGGAAAATAGCATTACATTCTTCAAACGGGAGATTGGACGTATCAGATTTTTTTAACGACCACAGAGCTAATGATGATAAAGAGCTGAACAGTGTGACACTGTTCAAGAAAATAATGGAGAAAAACTAATGGCAAGTGTATATAGCAAAAGAAACATTCTCTACATCAGCTGGTTTGATTGGTCGTTAGGTAAATCCATCAATAGGTCAACAAAACTTATTGACACTCCGAGCAACCGTAAAACAGTAGAGAAAAAAGCAACCGAACTACAGAAGTCCTTAGATAAAATTAAGGACGAAGCTGAACTAAATGCGTTAATTAGAGGGGCCACAATTAAAACCGCTTTTAAGCACTTCCTTAAAAATAATATCTCGAAGCATAAGAACACTATTTACGAGTATAATCATTTTTACAAGTTGTTTACAAGCAGATTTAATGAAAATAATGTTTGTACGGTGCTAACTAAACTATCTGTTGAAGATTGGCTATGTGATGTGAAAAAACTTGATTATAAACAAAACACATTGCATATGTATTATAAGCAGTGTAACCACTTCCTAAATTTTTTGTTTGAGTATAAGTACCTGCCTATATTTAAGATCAATAAGGAAGTTAAGATTCGGCCTGAAGTAAAAGAAATTATTACTTTTTCCGATGAAGAAATACAAATAATCTTTAACGGATTGGGGTGTAAAAATTCCAATTTCAGGACGATGGTGTATTTAGCATATTATACAGGATTAAGATCCTCGGACTTGTTAACAATAACTGGAGCCAGGGTGGATTTGGAAAAAAATCAACTCTCCTATTATTCACCAAAAACAAAAAAGTACTACGAGGTCCCATTCCACAAGGATTTATTAGTGGTGTTAGAAGCACGAATAAATGAGGTTAATAATGGACCTCTTGTTTGTTTTAAGAATGCATCTAACATGAGTTTGGCCTTTCGCCGTTACTTAAAATCTTTGAAATTATTTGGAACCGGTTATAGCTTCAGGGTTTTTCGTAAAACCTTTATTTCTCAAGCAAGTGAATATATGGATATATCAACCGTGTCTAAACTGGTTGGACATGCTTCAATTACTACCACTGCCAAATACTACAATAAGGTGGAACTAAAACGTAAGGCAACTGAGCTGGATAAATTCGTTGGATTGAAGGGCGCTGAATAAGCGCTCTTTTTTAATGAAAAATGCGGAAGTAGTTTTGGAAGTAGTAAATAAGTGAAAAATGGGTAAAAATAGGTGACATTTTAGTTTTAACCAGAATTCTTTAAAATCAAAAAGCCCTAAAACAACGTGTTTTAAGGCTTTTTTGTGAGCGCGGGTGGGTTCGAACCACCGACCCCTTGCTTAAAAGGCAAATGCTCTACCACTGAGCTACGCGCCCTTTTTCTGTCATATTCTGACAAATCAAGACTATAATAATATGAATTTTTTACTAATTTTGCAAATTTTATCAAACTGCTGTGTTTTTACAATTCGCTAAATCTACCATTTATCCTATCCTTTTTGTTACCTCGATGCCAAGCTGCTCCATGCGGTACCGCAGTTTTGACCGTGATAATCCCAGTATTTTTGCCGCTTTTACCTGATTGCCTTTCGTCAGTTCCAGTGTTTGCAGTATCAGGTTTTTTATTACAACATCAATGGAAATTCCATCCCGCGGTATTTTCAGGGAAAAAACGTCATTATCCTTGTCGGTTTTTGCTTCTTTAACCGTTTGTAAAAACCCAAAATGCTGCGCTTTTATTTCTTCACCATCAAGCAGTAACATGGCACGCTCGATTGCATTCCGCAGCTCGCGGATGTTGCCTTTCCAGTACTGGTTTTCAAGCAGGTGTATCGCTTCGTCATCAATGGTGATATTCGTTTTGTTAAACTTCTGGGCAAATTCATTCATAAAGGTATAAGTAAACATGCTTACATCTTCTTTCCGCTCCCGCAGCGAGGGAATTATTACCCGTGCAACATTCAGCCGGTAATATAAATCTTCACGGAAAGTGCCTTTTTTAACTTCATCTTCCAGGTTGCGGTTTGTTGCAGCTATAACCCGCACATCAACGTTTATCTCTTTTTCGCCGCCAAGCCTATAGAATCGTTTTTCTTGCAACACCCGTAAAAGCTTTACCTGCAAGTCAAGGCTTAACTCGCCGATTTCATCAAGCAGAATCGTGCCTTTGTCGGCAAGTTCAAACTTACCGGGTTTTGTCCTTTGGGCTGCACCGGTAAATGCTCCTTTTTCGTGACCAAAAAGCTCACTCTCTGCAAGTTCCTTGGGTATGGCCGCGCAGTTTATAGGAATAAACACACCATGTGCCCGCGGGCTTTTTTGATGAATATAGCGTGCTAAAACCTCTTTACCGGTACCGATTTCGCCTTCAAGGAGTATGGTAGTGTCGCCGCTTGTAGCCAGCTTTTCGGTAATGGCGATAATCCGCTGAATGAGCCTGCTTTTACCGAACTGCTCCCTTGTGAGGTCAACACCCATTGCAAGGCTTCGTAAAGTTGTAACTTCATGCCGCAATGAAAGTTGGGCTTCTATCCTTCCGATAACCAGACGGAGCTGCTCAAGGTCTATGGGTTTCAACAAGAAATCTCTTGCTCCGGTTTTCATTGCTTTAACGGCAATCTGAACATCCGAGTAGCCTGTTATCATGATAACAGGAATGTGGCTGTGCTTGTTTTGAATATCTTTTAATATATCAAGGCCGTTATGAGTAGAAAGGTATATATCCAACAAAACAAGGTCAGGCTGATGCAGCTCGATGCTCTGAAAAGTATTTTCCGCCTCCATGCAAATTGCAACATCGTAACCGAATTTTGTTAACACTCTTTTTAGTGACAAGCATACCAAATTGTCATCGTCAATAATGAGTATTCTCATGCTCATAATCAGTTCTTCTCTTCGTTATATTTAATTGGTAAAGATACATAAAAAGTCGTACCCTTTTGCGGTGAGCTTTTATATGTAATTGTTCCCCCTTGTTCCTCGATTATCGACCGGCTGACTGAAAGCCCCAACCCGGTACCAGTTCGTTTGTTTGTATAAAAATCAGAAAATATTTTTTCCTTGTTGCATTCCTCAATACCGCAGCCATCATCCTGCACATGTATTTTAAGCCAGCCGTCATCAATGGACGATTTAACTTTAACCTTACCGCCTTTATCACATGCCTCGATACTGTTTGTGAGAAGGTTGATAAGCACTTGCAGGACTTTATTACGGTTAAATTGCGAATCGGGCAGTTTTTTGTTAAGATCGCAAGTTATCGATACCGCCCTCATTGCAGCAGCAGGTGACATGATGCCGACACCTGTTGTTATGACGTCGTTCAGGTTGTGCATAGAGCGTTCGGTTGTTGCCTTGCGGGAAAACTCCAGTACACTTTCAATCATCGTGCTGATACGTTCAACAGCCTCAAGACTAGCCCGGATTGCCTCCCGTGCCTCGTCGCCATACTCATCTGCCGATATACTCAAGTAATCCAGATTGAGTCTTAACGCGGATAAAGGATTACGAATTTCATGTGTCAGACCCGCCGATAGCTTCCCCAATATTTGCAGCTTGTTGTTTTGTATCTGGTTTTGCAATGCAACGCCTTAGGAAGTTGTTGATTATACAGTAATTAAGGTAATCTAAAATTAAAGAATAATTTACTAATTATGAATTATAAATTGCTAATTATAACAACCCTCCACCGCCACCGTGCGATACTACATTTTAAGCTTTTTAATTTCTTTCGTTTCTGTAGCTGCATTTATTCTTTAATACGATTGTCAAATATTAACTTTCGATTCGCACTGAGCATCTTCTGCCCTCCATTTTACATTCTACATTTTACATTATTCATTACCGACTCTCCTTTATCGCCCACAGTAACAACCACCGTGCCGCCATCCGTATCCCAATGTAAAATCATTATTTTCAAAAGTCCACAGTAAGTTCCATTAATTTCAGCTTTAGCATAAAGATACCAATGGCAATTAATAACATATTAGCCGGACTAAATAACCCGCGCATTCCATTCTACATTTTACATTCTACATTATTCATTACTCATTACCAACTCTCCCTTATCACCCAGTGTAACCACTACCGTATCACCGTCCGCGAATTTTCCACCAAGCAGGTGTTGTGAGAGCGGGTTTACCAAATGCCGTTGAATGGTACGTTTTAACGGCCGCGCGCCGTATGACATATCATACCCGATTTCACCAAGCCAGTCTTTCGCTTCTTCATCAATGGCCAGTGTAATCTTTCTTCCGGCAAGCATTGCGGCAACCTTACTGATTTGAATATCCACGATTTGGCGGATTTCAGCTTTCAGCAAGGGCTTAAATAAAACTATATCATCAATCCTGTTTAAGAACTCCGGTTTCAGGGTCTTCCGCAGCAGCTCACCCATTGCCATCCGCAACTTGCCCATAATCTGGTCCATGTTGCCCGAGTCCATTTCGGTGTAGTACTCACGGAATACCTGCGAGCCAAGATTGGAGGTCATAACGATAATCGTGTTCTTAAAATTAACCGTGCGGCCTTGGTTGTCCGTAAGCCTGCCATCATCAAGAACCTGTAAAAGAATGTTAAACACATCCGGGTGTGCCTTTTCAATTTCATCGAGCAGCACAACAGAGAATGGCCGCCTGCGGACTGCCTCGGTTAACTGCCCGCCTTCCTCGTACCCAACATATCCGGGGGGCGCACCAATTAACCGGGTAACAGCAAACTTCTCCATGTACTCCGACATGTCAATACGTATCATCGCGTGTTCATCATCAAAAAGGAAGCTGGCCAGCGCTCGCGCGAGTTCAGTTTTGCCAACACCAGTGGTACCCAGAAAAATAAACGAACCGATCGGGCGGTGTGCATCCTGCAGGCCAGCACGCGAACGCCGGATTGCATTTGAAACTGCCGTAACTGCTTCGTTCTGTCCAACTACCCGCTTATGCAGTTCATCTTCAAGCCGCAGGAGTTTGCTCCGTTCACTCTCCAGCATCTTTTGTAAAGGGATACCTGTCCATTTCGCAACAATCTCCGCGATGTCTTCGGCATCCACTTCTTCTTTTAACATTTTCGTTTTTGTCTGCAATTCTGCAAGCGATATAGTCTCTTCCCTGAGCTGCTTTTCGAGCATGGTAATTTTTCCATACCGGATTTCAGCAACCTTAGCGAAGTTTCCTTCGCGCTCCAAGCGGTCAGCATCTGTCTTTAACGATTCGATATCACTCTTTATTTTGCGGATTGTTTGTATGCGCTGCTTTTCCTCGTTCCAGTGCAGCCTGAAAACATTTCGTTCTTCAACCAATCCCGCAAATTCTTTTTCAATGTCTTCTATGCGTTTTACCGAGGCTTCATCTTTTTCACGTTTTAGTGCTACCCGCTCAATTTCAAGTTGTTTTATTCTGCGTTCAAGGTTGTCGAGTTCTTCGGGCAAAGAGTCTATCTCGATGCGGAGTTTGGAGGCTGCCTCATCAATCAAATCAATTGCTTTGTCGGGCAGGAAACGGTCGGCTATGTAGCGTGTTGAAAGCTGCACCGCGGCAATAATAGCGCCATCGGTAATCCTTACCCCATGATGCACTTCATACCGTTCCTTTAATCCACGCAATATAGAAATGCTATCTTCTTCATCGGGCTCATTAACCATAACGGGCTGAAAACGGCGTTCAAGGGCTGCATCTTTTTCGATATATTTTTTATATTCACGCAGTGTTGTCGCACCAATACAATGCAAATCGCCCTTTGCAAGCGCGGGTTTCAGGATGTTCGCGGCATCCATGCCACCCTCTACCGAACCTGCACCAACAAGGGTATGCAGCTCATCGATAAAGAGTATTATCTCCCCGTTACTGTCCTGCACTTCTTTCAGCAGGGCTTTCATGCGCTCTTCAAACTGACCCCTGAATTGTGTACCTGCCACGAGCGAGCTCATATCCATTGCAAAGATGTATTTCGATTTCAAGTTTTCCGGAACATCTCCTGAAACAATCCTGTGTGCAATACCTTCAGCTATGGCGGTTTTTCCAACGCCCGGCTCACCAATAAGCACGGGATTGTTTTTTGTCCGCCTGCAGAGCACCTGCAACACACGGCGTATTTCTTCATCCCTGCCAATCACCGGATCAAGTTTACCGGCTTTAACCAAATCGTTAAGGTTACGGCCAAATTTCTTTAATGCCTGATAGGTATCTTCGGCATTTTGGCTGCTTACCCTTTGACCGCCGCGGACCTCTTTCAGCCCGCGCAGCAGGTCATCGTAGGTGCCGCCGCAATCACGTAGCAACTGCCCGGCACGGCCGCTGTCTTTTGCTAAGGCAAGCACCAGATGTTCGGTTGAGGTGTAGTCATCCTTTAGTGCACCTGCTTCTTTAACGGCTTCATCAAAATATTTGTTTGTCTGATTAGACATTTGCAAATTGGTAAAGGCCGCGCCGCTAACTTTAGGCAGCCTTTCAAGAAGCTCGGTAATTTGTATTTTAATTTTGTTGATGTTTGCACCGGTTTTTTGCAAAAGGCTGTCGGCCGTGCCGCCTTTTTCCTGCACCAGCGAGGCGAGTATATGTTCCGGTTCGAGTATTTGATTACTGTAGCTCTGCGCTATTTCCAGAGCGTTCTGAATTGTTTCCTGTGCTTTAACGGTAAATTTATTAAAATTCATATAGATTAACTTTTTTTCGTTTAAGCGAAATTACTAATTTTTTTTAAATCACAAGAGAAAGGAATAAATACCCGGCAAAAAAGCAGGAAAGTTTGACGCAACCTCTGCCAATTTGACCAATTCTACTGCGCATATTTATCGAAGCTTTGTTTAAAAACTCACACCCCGCTTTAGCGGGGTGTGCATTAAAACATACATTAAGTATACTGCTACTATTTCATCAGCATCATTTTTTTAACCACACTGTTTTCGCCAGCCTGCAGGCGGTAAAAATAGACGCCGCTTGCCAGTGCTTTTTTATCTGCCGCGGAAAACACCGCCTGATGCCTGCCTGCAGCCTGTTCTTCGTTAACAAGAGTTACTACTTCATTACCCAGTATATCATATACTTTGAGTGTTACTTTACCGCTTTCTGCCAACTGATAGTTTATCACCGTACTGGGGTTAAACGGGTTGGGATAGTTTTGCTCAAGTGAGAAACCAGAAAGCATTACTTTGTTATCTTCTGCCGCAGTAATAGTGCTTGCGGATAAAGAATGATAATATGCCTGTGCGGCCAGTACCATATTTTTAATTTTCGTGATTGCATTCAAGTTGTTGTCGGCATTGTCAATCAGAACAGCGTAGGTAAATTCCTGTTTTTCACCGGCGGCAAGGTTAAATGGGCCACAAGCCATAAGCATTTTTCTATCACCAGGTGCAGGCCCGGCACCACCCTCGTACCAGCCAGTTTGTGTAACCGGATCCCCGCTAAAGGGATATTTCGACATTTGCATGGTATTTGGAATTATATATGGTGTTCCATCCCACTTTACCCCCATTAAATTGTTGAAAAGTTGATTACTGCCGGGCGAGCGGCCAAATTGGGGACTGCAATATGAAGTGCTGCCAGCAACATAAAAGCTGAATGCAGTCATTGGTATATTCTTGAAACCCTTTTTCCACTTCCAGTTAAAAAAGGCACTATCGCCCGGCTGACCCGGTTCCTTTGGTCCTTGAATAATCGCGTACCCAACAGCGGGAGGTGTATTCCCAAAGGAAGAATCCACTGCGGTGCCGTTATATGAATACCCCAAATTGAGCACTGAATCACACCCTACATAATCATCATTCGGGTTACCGACGGAAGGATCGGCCCATGCACCGAGATACATTTCATTTATCTGCGCACCTGACCGGTTAAACAATTCATATTTTTTAAACACGATATTTTTTAACGAGGGATCATTCGATGCAAACATGGTTACCCGTGCTTCAATCCCAATGGGTTGTACACCGTACAAGTTACTTGTTTTCTGCGGGTCAAGGTCATTAGCGGCATACCAAACCGTTTCATCTCCAATGATACAGGGTTTATCAACTGCGGGTGTAAACTCACCGTCATGATTCACATCATCATAGGGCGCACCCCAGTCAAAAGGCCATTCGGTATAATCTTTTTCCAAACGTGCTTTATTAACCGAGTTGGGAAGGCTTTCCCAATTTTTTTTAATTCTCCACACCCCTGCCCGTGGATCATTTGGATCGGATGCTGTCCCATCCGGAAGTATCGGCCCCGGCTGTAAACCAGATCTCGATAATGCCCCACCGGCAAGTATTGCAAGGTCTTTTTTAATCGCCCAGCAAATCCCGTCAGCCAGCACTGCAGTTTTACCCATCGCTTGTGAATTTGACCATTGTATCCCTGGAAAATCTCTCATGTTGCTGTGCATACTCATGCCATCCCCTGTTTGATACACGTGCAGGTTATTTGCTGAAATAGCGTTGACCTTCCGGTTACTTTCCGCGGTCACCGAGTCAAAGGAGGCAAGTACCAATGCAGGACTTGCATCATCAAATATCCGGAACTGGTATAATGAATCGGAAATGACGAACGAAGTTTGTTTAAGTGCTGCAGGTAAACCCGCCGCTGCAACCCGCCAAGTTGCGCCATTATCAACCGAGTATTTTATGCTAAGCGAATTGATATATGTACTATTCCAAGCGATGGTTAACACCGTATCGTCAATTCCCGTTTTTGTCTCATCAAAAGCAAACAAAGGCTTCGTTTTACTGAAATGAAAAATCTCCTTATTGCTCGCAAGATAACCCCATTTAGAGCTAAAACGTAATATCTTATTAATTGATGTATCAGGCAAAATGAGCGTTGTATCCCAGATATTTCCTAAATCCGACGAGACAGCTATATGTTTCTTTTCACCTAAAGCCCATAATTCGCTGCCATTCCAGTGCAAATCCCGAATCGAATCAGATGGAAAAACTTGTTTTTGGCTCCAGGTTAATCCTCCATCCAATGTGCTTACTATAATGCCATTTGTACAGCCAATCCAGCCCGTAAGGCTGTCTTTGAATTGCATGCATAAAGCTCCGGCAGGTGCTCCATCAACAGAAATCCATGTTCTGCCACCGTCCAACGACCTCGCTAAAAATTGTTCGGATCCGAGAAACCAACCATGTATACTATCTGCAAAAAAGAGCGGCTTTCTGACAAATGGTTTTCGCCTAATAGATGACAGAGTCGCCCACGTATTTCCATGATCCTTGCTAATAACAATTGAGTAAGCTAAGTTTGTTAATCGGGCTCCCCAAATTATATTTCCGTTACCCAAAGAAAACGTGTTTACAGAAGTCCCCGGATCTTTAACTTCCCAACTATCTCCACCATCATTGGTTACCAAAACATCCCCGGAACCGGTTCCAATATACCCGTTTAAGCTATCGGTAAACTGCATTCCAGCACACTGCATAAAATATAGACCTTCTGCGAACAAATGCTTTAACTTCCAGGTACTGCCGCCATCAACAGTTTTGTATATATAGATACCATTATCCCTCACGCACTTCACTCCTGTCTGTTCATTAAAAAAACAAACTTCACTTGCTTTAGCAGGAATAGAAATCCATTGCGCCCGCATAGTAACAACTAAAAACATGCACAACAATAAAACACTTTTTGTAACCTTCATCATTCTCCCGTTCTTTAATTAATGTTTCACTTTATAGAAATTTTATTTCATCAAGATCATCTTCTTAACCACACTGTTGGCACCTGCCTGCAGGCGGTAAAAATACACGCCGCTAGCCAGTTGCTTATGCTGTGCTCCGTTAAACACAACTTCATGCATCCCTGCCTGCTGCCAGCCATCGGTTAGAGTTGCAACTTCATTGCCCAATACATCATAAACTTTTAAGCTGACATTTCCCGCCTGCGCCAAAGAGTATATAATTCTGCTTGACGGGTTAAACGGGTTTGGATAGTTTTGCAGCAGGCCAAACTGCGGAATTGAGAGTTCAACTCTTTTGTCTGTTGCGGTTACAAGACCGGTGTATTGCGCTTTGACGGAATTTGCCAAATCTTTCATTTCGGTGATACTGTTGATGTTGTTACTGCCACGGGCGATAACATAC
>JACPGF010000252.1 GCA_016182615.1 Ignavibacteriales bacterium | reverse complement strand
TTTTGTAAGGATTTGGAACAAGCTGGATTTCTTTCCGCCCCTTATCTTGAATTGCGTGGGCACAAACCGGAAGAAGGTTTTATCGAGATGGTTAATTTGCCCCGATTTTCTACCGGATACAGCGCGGTACAAAACAGGTTGTGCGTTTTAGTTGAAACACATTCTCTCAAACCATTCAAAAACCGCGTGTACTCGACAAAAAAAATGAATGAGTCCATACTGGAGCTTTGCCATACTGATTTTGAAACTATAAAATTGCTCAACGAAAAAGCAGATAAAAAAACATTGTCGGATTATCATCATGGAGGGAAGCCATTTCCCCTCAGATTTGTACATACGGAACTGGAAGAAAACCTGCAATTTAAGGGTTATAAAAGTGAAGAAAGTAATAGTGCAATAACAGGCTCGGCTGTTGTTCGCTATACAAAAGTGCCGGTCGAATTTTCTGTGCCATACTTTAGGACATGCGAAATCTCTGAAACGGTAAAATTGCCTGAGTATTATATAATTCCACCTGAGTTCTCGGAAATTATACGGGTGTTGAAACTTCATGGAATTAAAACACAGGTAATTGCCAAAGCTATTGAACTACCTGTTCAACAATATGTATTTAGTAAAATTACCTTTGCCCGTGCACCTTATGAAGGCCGGTTCAGGGTAAGTTACTCGTTAACCGAAATCAGCATGCAAAAACTAATAACCGAAGGTTTCGTTTTAGTGCCTCTGAAACAAAGAGGTTTAAAAGTAATTGCACACTTGCTCGAGCCAAACAGCGAAGATTCATTTGCCGCGTGGGGCTTTTTTAATGCTTTCTTTGAGAGGAAAGAATATGCGGAAGAGTATGTTTTCGAACCAATCGCGCAGAAAATGTATGCTGATGATGAGACACTGCGTGAGAAATTTAACCAAGCACTGCAAGATGACGAAAAGTTTGTCAACGATCCCGGTTCGCGTTTAGATTTCTTTTACCGCAATTCGGGTTATTTTGACGAGAGAGAAAAAAAATATCCCATATTCCGGTGTTTTACAAAAGGTAAGTTGCACTAAAATCTTTGATAATTAACAAAGATTTTTTATGTTGCACGATATGTTAGAAACATCTTATTCACTTATAGGGCTATAATGGAAACAGCGAAACTTACGTTACGCGGCAAAGAATATGATCTTCCGGTTTCTGAAGGAACCGAGGGCGAAGTCAGTATAGACATCGCAGCATTGCGCAGTAAGAGCGGAGCTATAACTATGGATCCGGGATATGGAAACACCGGTTCCTGTTCTAGTGCTATTACTTTTATCGACGGAGAGCAGGGCATTCTGAGATACAGAGGCTATGCGATCGAGGAGTTGGCTGAAAAGTCGACCTTTATTGAAGTTGCCTATTTACTTATCTACGGGCAACTGCCAAATACAACCGAGTTGTCAAGTTTCAAGGACACTGTTACCCGGCACAGTTTGATCCATGAGGACTTGAGAAAAATGATAGAGATGTATCCTTCTTCGGCACATCCGATGGGAGTACTTTCTGCAATGATCTCTTCCTTAACTGCGTTTTACCCGGCTGAAAATTATAACAGTAATGTTGAAACCAACATAGCCCGGTTAATTGCCAAAATACAGACTATATCGGCATTCTTCTACAAACGTTCTGTTGGCCAGCCACGGGTTTATCCACGAAATGATTTAAGCTACACGGGTAACCTGTTAAACATGATGTTTTCTGTTCCTTCTGAAAATTATCATGTCTCTGCTATTCTTGAGGATGCTCTTGATAAGTTACTGATTCTTCATGCTGACCATGAGCAGAACTGTAGCACATCAACGGTTAGAATGGTTGGAAGCAGTCATGCCAATATTTTCGCTACCATGTCAGCAGGAATTGATGCACTTTGGGGTCCCCTGCATGGCGGTGCAAATCAGGAAGTTATCACGATGCTTGAGCATATCCGTGATGACGGGCAGGATTACAAAAAATACATGGAGCTTGCAAAAAACAAAAACTCAGGTTTCAAACTGATGGGCTTTGGCCACAGGGTTTACAAAAATTTCGATCCGCGTGCGAAGATATTAAAGGCTGCTGCAGACCGTGTTCTTAATACACTCGGTATTCAGGATCCGTTACTTGACATCGCGCAAAACCTTGAGCGCATCGCCCTTGAAGATTCATATTTTGTTGAACGAAAACTTTATCCTAATGTCGATTTCTATAGCGGTATTATCTACAAGGCTATGGGAATTCCTATTAGCATGTTCACTGTTATGTTTGCCATAGGCAGGCTGCCCGGCTGGATAGCCCAATGGAAAGAATTAACTTCGGAAAGTAATCTTCGTATATACCGCCCACGGCAGGTTTATACGGGTGAAAATGTTAGACCATATATTCCCATTGAACAAAGATAAAAAAAAGCCGCCCTTAGAGGCGGCTTTTTTTTAGACATTTTCGGGCTTCTTTTCCCGTGTCATTAAATCGTATGTGGCCTGTTTAGGGTCTTTATCTTCAAACAGTACCCGGTACACCTCATTGGTTATAGGTGTTTCAATATTATATCTTCTGGCCAAATCCGAGGCTGATTTACTGGTTGCTACGCCTTCGGCTACTGCAGTCATTCCGGCTAAGACATCCTTCAATTTTATACCGCTGCCTACCTTTTCGCCAACATAACGGTTTCTGCTATGCCTGCTCATACATGTTACAATCAAATCACCCATTCCGGAAAGCCCTGCAAAGGTTTCGGGTAAAGAACCCATAGCAACACCCAAGCGCGAAATCTCAGCAATACCGCGGGTCATAATTGCAGCCTTCGTGTTATCACCAAATTGAGCACCATCGATAATCCCGGCACCAATGGCAATAACATTTTTAAATGCACCACCAAGTTCAACTCCCAGAATATCTTTCGATGAGTAAACCCGGAAATAGGATGTCATAAAGGCTGCCTGCAGCAATTTAGCGGTTTCTTTATTTTTTGATGCGGCAACCACAGCGGTGGGTATTTTTTTGCTCACTTCTTCAGCATGCGAGGGACCGGATAAAACCGAAATCTGATCTTCACTGAGCTGCTGATGGGTATCGAGCATCACTTGCGAGACCGTCATATCAGAACCGATTTCGATACCTTTGGAGACGCTGGTGATAACTGAGTTTTTAATTGTTGAATAATTAATTGCCTTGAACACCCCGCGTAAAAATTGAGATGGTACGGCTGAAACGATAATATCTTTATCCGTGCACGATTCTTCCAGATTGTTGGAGATATTCAACTCAGCAGGCAGGGGAATGCCGGGAAGATAAACCGTGTTTTCTCTTGAAAGTTCTATCTGTTGCGCGTAATCAGTTTTGTACTCCCACAATGAAACATCATGCCCGTTTTCCAACAGAACTAATGCGAGGGTTGTACCCCAAGCGCCTGCACCCAGAACAGATACTTTCATCAATCGTTCCTTGTTTATTTCTTGAAAGAAATTTTATTTTCGTTTCCGGCAAGCAGTCTTTGGATATTTTTACGGTGAGTAAAAACCACTAAAACAGCGACAAATACTAAAAAAGGAAGCAAGGTGCCATATCCGGCGATGTCAACATGAAACAGGTTTTCCCTGATAACCAATGTCATGGGAATTGAAACGGTGGCAAGTATTGATGAAGGGCAATAAATAATTCAGTAGTAGTTAGAACAATAAGAATTCCAAGTCCGGTAGCAATTCCTTTGCCACCTTTAAAACCGGCAAAAACGGTCCAGATATGTCCAATCATAGCAACCATACCGGCAATGAGCTGAACTAAAGTAAAATCATCAAATGGAGTTTGATTTGGGAATGGAAAATTGCCAAGATATAATCTTGAAATAAGTACCACAGCGATAGCGCCTTTTAAAGCATCCAAAAGGATTACCAGAAGGCCATATTTCCAGCCAAGAATCCGAAACACATTTGTGCCACCCATGTTGCCGCTTCCATGTTCACGGATATCAACGCCTTTAACGGCCTTTGAAACAAGAATGCCACTCGGGATTGAGCCAACTAAATACGATAAAACAACAATTACAATTAAATTTAACATCAAACAAACACCATAAAAAATTCGTAAGTATTATAAAAATATTCGCACTAATAACCAAAATAATCTTTAGACGAGTGCTAAAATACATACACCCGTGGCAATAGCCACGGGTGTATTATCGAATTAAACGCAGAGAAGTTGAGTTATTTAACTTTTATCTGTAATTCTTTGGGGCGGACTTCTTCTGCTTTCGGAATTTGAACCGTTAATTGCCCGTCATGAAATTCTGCCTCAATGGCATCTTCCTTAATTCCTTCGGGCAGATTGAATGAACGGAAAAACTTTCCGTAAACTCTTTCTACACGGTGGAATTTACCATTTTCCTCGGATTTGGATTGATTTCTCTCACCGCTTATCCTCAAGGCTCCGTTGACGAGAGAAATTTTGACATCTTCCTTTTTAATGCCCGGAATCTCAAGGTTTAACTCGTACCCTTTCTCGTTCTCGTAACTATCTGTTACAGGCATCCATACGGCATTTTCCATTTCGGAGTCAGTGCCTTGTTTAGTGGGGATACCGAATTTGTTTTCCAGCTCATTAAACAATCTGCTGAACTCTCGTTCAACACTTAAAAGTTCACGAACAGGATTAAAACGAATTAGTGACATATAGACCTCCTTTTGGTTTATTTTATGTTTATTGTACGTGGTTGAATTTCTGGTTTTTTAGCCAGGGCAATTGAAAGCACACCGTCAGAAAATTCTGCAGCAATGTTTTCTGTTTCTATCGATTCTGCAAGTTTGAATTTCCGCTGATACCCTGCATGGCGTATTTCATTAATGAGATATTGCTCTCCTTCTTTTAATGCGCGCTTTAATTTTCCAGTCACGGTTAAAAGCTGTTCAACAACTGTGATTTCCAAATCTTCTTTTTTAACCCCCGGCAAGTTTAAATGAATCGTGAAACTATCCGAAGACTCGACAATATCTGCACCCGGAGTACGGAAATAAGATTTTGTATTTGTTTTATTTTCAGGTGTATAAAAAACGACTTTATGATTGCACATGATTTAGTATTCCTTTATTAAGTTTAATATTATGTTTGCATTTAATACAACAAAGGGTATGCCAAACAGTGCGATAACAGCTAAGTTATTGTAAATAAAGGGATTAGTGCTTAGGATGGAGTGGAGCTCACGGAGTGGTAAAAATGGCACATAATGCGTCAAATGGGCGCATTATTTGTCAATGACGGTTGTTATGTCAAAAAATGCGCAATTATGGCTTATTGATTGACAAAATGACGCATCTGACTATATTTACAATAAACGTAAATACCAAGTGACTGTTTGAAAAAAAGCGGTTTTATGGCGCGGAGGGGGGATAATCTGATAACAGCGTTCAATTGCATGGACTACTTTATCCCGTGTGAACTCAGGGTTCTCGCAAAGAACGCGCTTTACCAATTCCTCTTTTTCTTCAATGATGTTAAGGCCTTTGGCCGGTGTTTCATGATCAAATCGTGTGTTAACAGAAAACATAGATACCTGATAGCTAAACAATGTTGACAAGTTTTTTTGAATTCGGAAAATAGTCCCGTAATTCATTCGAAACGCTAAATGCTTGTTTATCGGTTAATTTTTTTACCGATAGTTCATCATACATATCCAAGGCGCTTAAAAAAGCATTGTTGCCAGCCATAGAGCGGGTGTCCGCCACATCGGCTAGGAGTTTTTCCAATTGCGATTGAACAGGCGCAAGCAAGTTCCAAACACTATACGAATCTAAGAATTTTTTATACCCATCAAGATTTGAAACTGAATTTGCATTTTCTAGTGAAACATGATAGGTTTTATGCAAAAACGGTTCGAGAATACTACCGATTTTTGTGACTGATTGTTTTTGCACGATATACAACTCTTTGCAAAAGTCCAGCAGCCCGTTCAATTCAGTTAGTACATGTTCAATATGAAATTGCATTTCACCGAGTGACGATGCCATTGTAAAAACCCTTATAAAAATGATGATAGAAATAATAACGTTGCACTAATTGCTCCGCTTCGCGTCTTAAAAACAATAACATTCCCTACAAAAAAAAGTCCAGCTTATCATAATCCCTCATAATCGACAATTTTCTAAATCAAGACGCGAAACGAGCAAAGCCTCGCAGCAACCCAAAACTAAAAAACCCAGTTTGATGGAGAAAAGGATTCTTCTTAAGTAATCCCCCAGGATTAATTTTTTTCTTCCCTAAACACCGTATCATCCTCAATCTCCACCAGTGGGTAACTCATAAATCTGTAGTACAAAAATATGGTAAGAAATCATGCGGCGGTATCATCATTATCAGGTATTTTTAAAGCAAAATCGAGAAATTTTACCAATTTTGTGCCTGTTTTTAGGGTTTATAATGAATATATCTGACGAAAAATTCAATAAAGCCCGATCTGATTGAAAAAATATTATCCTCCCTGCATAAAATGCGCAGCCCATTCTCCGGATTTACCTTTTAGTGAATTATCATCGGAGAGGTTAAATTTCAGAACAACTGACCTCGTAGCAGTAAAAAAAGTGCCGTAGAGTTGGAAGTGTTTGTTTTAGAATCACTTGGAAATAATTAGTTCTGAAATACCGATTGAGAATATCGGATTTGATAATGATACCAAAAAAACTTTTTGCCCACTGACTTTTAGGAATTGGCTTCAGAGCCTACTGTTTGTGCCATGGGCATGCCTTGTATATTTAAAATATAGTTAAAACCAAAGAATATTTATTGCCAAAGAGGCAAGAAATATTTAACCTTGCGGAAGAGAAGGAGCATGCCTTGGGTCACAGAACCCGCGCCGAAGTATCTTCCTTCCGTCAGG
>JACPGF010000251.1 GCA_016182615.1 Ignavibacteriales bacterium | reverse complement strand
TCCAATCAAAAAAAATAAATTTTGTATCGCATAACTCCGAATCTATAATTTTTGTAATATGATAGGTGATTTACTGAGTTTATACAGAGAAATTTATGGATAAACGCATACTGCAACTGTTAACATTGTTTTTATTAATGCCGGTTACTCTTTTACCACAAAAAAAGGTATATATAGTTCTCGGTTCAGATACTGCTATATGGGAGGGTATGTCTGTTCCAACTTACTCGTGTCATTACAATTTTTCTGTTATACCTGATGTAACCCGCCACTACTTTAAGAGTATGCAAGCATCGTATAGAAATACGTTTAATGATTCCTATGGCGGTAAGGCAAAAATCACCTGGTGGCTGATGGGTGGCAACATATACAGATATGGTGATAATTTGAATGTTCCTTATGCGAATACTATGGTTCCATGGATTGCAAAAAAATACTATGGTGCACAATTCCTTGAGTTCGGTGATGAACTGAGTTTGCATTATCATTCTTTCGTGTGGTCGGATTATAATAATGACGGGCAGTTCTTTTGGAATCAGGGTAAACGGTTTGATGAATATAAAACGGATTTTGACTATACACTTGCCCAATACCTTATAGAAGAAAATATTTTTCCGGTTTCATTTCGTGCCGGCTGGAATTTTATGGATACAGAATGGCAAAACTATTTAGACCGTCTATTACCATATTCCATGCATAACCAGTATCCAGCTATTGCCCGGGACACCATTGAGCCACTTGATAATAGCTATGATTGGTCGCACTCTTCACCTGAGTATGTTCCGTTTCATCCGTCCCCGTTGGATTACCAATTAAAAGGTAATCTGAAGGGATACAATCTGCGGTCATCGTATTATGGAGGGTTCAGCCAGTCTGCTATGAATAACATTTTTTCAAAAGCCAACTCAGGCACCGATCAGGTGATTTGTGTTTGGGGACATGTTTGGGATGCAACTTTTTTAGAAGGGATGCAGCGGATAGATACCTTAGCCCATCTTGCAGCAGCCAAGTATCCGGAGGTGAAGTTCAAATATTGCACTGCTGTTGAAGCGATGCAGCTTTGGCGGAAAACAGCAGATTTTGCCCCGCCTCAGTTAACTTTTACCTTACAATCCGGTTTGCTTACTATTCAATCCGATGAAGCAATATTTCAGGAATATCCATTCCTGGCCGTTAAAGATATTTATGAAAACTATCATGTTCTATCATGCGTATCCGCGGGTACCAATCGATGGCAGGCAACATTGCCATTTTTACAGAATTTACTTGCAGTTGCTGGTGTTGCTGTTACTGATACTTCCGGAAACCTTGCAACAAAATTCTTACAATATCATCCAGCAGATTTGTACATCGATAATGAAAGCCCGGATTACACCGAACTGCATGGAAGCTGGACGACTGCAACAACGGCAGTTTGGGGTTTGAACTCAAGGCAGGCAACTATAGCGTCCGGTGATTCAGCGGCAGCACGTTGGAGTATTTCCGTTCCTGAACAAAAGCTGTATAATGTTTTTATACAGTTCCCCAAAAACAATAATGCTTGCAGCAATGTCAGATTCCGGCTCTTTTCAAGTGGGCAGCAGGCCGCGGAAATTTACCTTCCAACAATTAGTACCGGTAATGAATGGTTGCATCTCGGGACTTGGCAATTAGCACCGGGGAACAATTCTTATATTGAGATGACAGCCACCGGTGCTGCAAATGCAGGGAAAGTACTCGTGGCTGATGTAATAAAAGTTTCTGCCCTAATACGGCCAAAGGATTTGCATTTGAAAGAATCACTTCTAAAACTCGGTGAAATTAGCAGATACGATTCGTTAAATATCACGCTCCACATCTCGAACAGGGGAATGGAAGATGCATTGATAACCGGGATTTCCTCTGCGCAAAATCTTATCAGGCTAAATAATCAATTGCCCGTTATTGTAACGGGGATGGGAAAGACAGAATTGCGGCTGCTTTTTGTACCCGGTGAAGAGGGGATTATTAACGATACGCTATTAATTTATACCGACGATATACAGCATCAAATTATCCCTGTGCCATATAGTGCAATAGTAAGCGGTTATTTTATCGTCTCCGATAATGAAGACTCAGTGGGTTATACCGAAAGCGGGAACTGGGCATATAGTAATGCATTCGCTTTCGGAAGCAACAGTAGATACGCAATAAGCAGTCAAACGCCGAAGCCATTCGCAGTTTTTAAGAAGATTCCTAAACTGCAAGGCACGTACGATGTCAGTTTTATCGTTCCCACCACGCAGAATGCCAGTAATAACGCGGTGTATATTATCAGGCAGGGGATAAAGCATATTGATTCATTACAAATCAATCAGAATACGGGAAGCGGTTCTTGGGTTAAGCTTGGTACTTACCCGCTCAGTGCAGATACCGTTGTTTCGATCGCAGTTTATGAACAGGGCTCAACAATACAGGCAAGTGTATTGCGTGCTGACGCAGTAAAAATAGCAATGATCACAAGTTCAGTAAACGATGACCGTACATTGGATGACCATCCGCCGGTGTCATTTTATCTTAATCAAAACTTTCCGAATCCCTTTAATCCCAGTACCCGGATTTCATTTACGTTACCTTTTGCAGGCACTACAACTTTGCAGGTGTTTACCGTTTTAGGTAGCGAGGTCGCAACCTTAATAAATGCAAGGCTGGAAGCGGATTCATATAGCGTGCTATTTAATGCCGGGAATTTATCAAGCGGTGTATATTTTTACCGGGTAACAACTGACGGTAAGAGTATTTGTAAAAAAATGCTGCTTGCAAGGTAATAGCTGCAAGAATAGGTTCACCTGATTTTTCGGTGGAAGTGAATACAAGGTTACTGATAAAAGTACCATCGAAAAGAGAGTCATTGGATAGCGGTCAGTTATTCAC
>JACPGF010000262.1 GCA_016182615.1 Ignavibacteriales bacterium | reverse complement strand
TTTATTAAAACACTTGAACTGCAGGGAAGTGTGTATGTAATACGTCCAAGGGAAGTACTAAAAGCGGGAAGGGTTGAGCGGGATAAAAATTTACTCAATCTTGTGTATCAGCAAGGATACAAGGATGCACAGTCAAACTATAAAGAACTTAGTAGTTTTTTACGATAATTATTTGCAGGATAGAAATTCAAATAGAAATATTCATGGAATCAATTAAAGAGTTGTACCGGATAGGCGCGGGGCCTTCAAGCAGCCATACAATGGCACCACGAAAAGCCGCTGAGACTTTTCTATCACGGAACCCGGATGCGTTTTCCTTCAGGATTACATTATATGGCAGCCTTGCTGCTACCGGAAAAGGGCATCTTACGGATAAAGCTATACATGAGGTTTTCGGGGAGAGGCATCATGAAATCCTTTGGAAACCGGAAAAACGGTTGCCATTGTATTCCAATGGCATGTTGTTCGAGTGCTTTACGGATAAAGGAAAGATTATTGAGCAGTGGAAAGTTTATAGTATAGGCGGTGGAGCTTTGTTTGAAGATGGTACGAAGCAGTTAGAAAAAAGTTGTTCCTATCCGTTAAAAAAACTGACTGACATACTTGATTATTGCCAAAAGAAAGGGCTCTCGTTTTGGGAATATGTTGAAGAATGTGAAGGTCTTGAAATTAGAGAGTTCCTCGGTTCTATCTGGAATGCAATGAAGGCAAGCATAGAAAAAGGTCTTCAGGAAGAGGGCGTTATTCAAGGCGGATTAGGTGTACGCAGGCAGGCGTGGGCATACCATCAGAAAGCATTTAATTCAGCAGCACACCTCAAACGGCAGGGGCTTATTGCTGCTTATGCACTTGCTGTCTCTGAAGAAAATGCAACCGGCGGCACCATTGTAACTGCTCCTACCTGTGGTTCATGCGGTGTTTTACCGGCAGTACTGTATTATGCAGAAAAGAACTTTAATTCAAGCGAGAAACAGATTATCCGTGCTCTTGCCACCGCGGGGCTAATTGGCAACTTAGTTAAGCACAATGCCTCAATATCCGGTGCGGAAGTCGGTTGCCAAGGTGAGGTTGGAACAGCCTGCTCGATGGCAGCAGGAGCCGCTGTGCAATTACTGGGTGGTACTATTCGCCAGATAGAATATGCTGCTGAAATGGGCATGGAACACAATCTTGGATTAACCTGTGACCCAGTGGAAGGGTTAGTGCAGATACCATGTATCGAGAGGAATGTTTTTGCAGCCACACAAGCATTAAACAGTGCAGACTATGCGCTGTTATCGGATGGTGAACACCGCATCAGTTTTGATGAGGTAGTGCTTGTCATGAACCAAACAGGTAAGGATCTTTCCGCGAGATACCGTGAAACTGCTTCCGGCGGCCTTGCCCGCATGTATAGGGTAAGGAAAGGACTCAACAAAGATAATTAATCCGCACAGATTTTATATCTATGAAACATTGGTTTAGTGATGTTAATAAGTTCATACATGTCCCTCTACTATTATTTGGTAGTATAAAATACTCATAAATAAGTATTTACTTACAGCAATTAATAGGATAGATTTATATATAGATTTTAAACATAATCTCAAATACTATTTAATCTGGTAAATATAAATTTATTCGTGAGTTCATAATGAGCAAGCTTTCAATTACAATGAAAATGGGGATTATTGCAGGACTTGTTCTGCTGACTTCACTATCAGCAATGGTGGGGTTAATTCTTTATGATCTTGAATCGGAAATTAAAGAAAATGAAAAGACCCGATTGAAAGAAATGGCTCTGACCATCACTCGTTCGGTGGAGTTCGCGATGGGTGGCGGGATACCGGATATACAGCCATTTATTACTTCAACAAAAGATTTACCCCGTTTGTTGGATTTGAGAATTATACCGACCGATTTTATCCGAAAAGGCTCAGAGGATAAAATGGAGCCTGTCGCAAAAGAAGTGAGTCAATTGAAAAAGCAGTATTTTTCCGAAGAGGCTTTTAGGAATGAACCTATCATACACGTGGTAACCAATATACCTGCATCCGAAGCGTGCACTTCCTGCCACGAAGCACCGGTGGGCACAACACTTGCCACAGTTAGTATTAGATATTCGATGAAACAGATTGAGGCCGATTTGACAGCAAACAGGCTATACGCGATTGGTATGGCTATACTTGCAATACTTCTTACAATCGGGATGATACTCTATTTTATGCGAAAAAAAGTATTTTTAGATCTTAAAAATATCGTTCAAAGGATTATCACTTTATCCCACGGGGAATTGACTGAAAAAGTTGAGCATAACAGGAATGATGAAATTGGTGACTTGATGAATGCGTATAATGATTTAAGTGAAGGTCTAAAAAATCATACAACTACTGCTATCGAAATTTCCGAAGGTAGTTTTACGAGAAAAATTTCCTTGCTTTCAAAGGATGATGCCTTGGGAAAATCTCTGCAATTAGTGCGGAGTAATTTATTAAAACTCACTGCGGATATTAATGATTTGAATAATTCGGCAATTGCAGGGGATTTAAAAAAACGGATTGACGGCTCTTCCCATGCAGGAGAATACAAGAAAATTGTCCTGGGTATCAATGACATGATGGAATCCGCTTTACATCCGATTGAAGAGGGGAAAAATGCATTGGCAGTTCTGGCAAAAGGCGATTTTACCCAGGAGTTTAATGGTGATTATCGGGGTGATCATAAACAATTTCAGGATAGCATTAATTTTTTCCGGATATCGATTTCGGAATTGATAAGCAAAATACATGATTCGGTAAATACGACAGCGAATGCCGTCGATCATATTTCGGAGAGCGCGGAAAATATTGCTGCAGGTTCGCAAGAGCAGGCAATGCATACCGGAGAAATTGCCTCCGCGATAGAAGAGATGACGAAGACAATTTTCGAAACTTCAAAAAGTACTTCATTTGCTGCGCAGCTGGCAAATAGCTC
>JACPGF010000261.1 GCA_016182615.1 Ignavibacteriales bacterium | reverse complement strand
TTCATTCTTCATTATTAATTATTCATTAATAACCGTTTTTCCGTTAATTGTTACGGCGTTAAAACACGGTTTTGTTACATTTTCCAAGACGGTACCTTTGGCAACTCCATTAAACGAGCAGTTCGTGAGTTTTAATCCGGTAACCGGCGAATGCGGATAGGCTTTAATCCAAATTGCGTACGGGCTCTTTTTTGAAGTGACATTTTGCAGGGAGACATTTTTCATGGATGGCGGAAATTTTCCTGCATCGCCTTCTTCATAATAAAAGTCCACTTTCAGGACTGCATCACTCACTTCTCCAACAGTAATATTCCTAACATGAATGTTCTCGATGGCTCCACCCCTAACCGAATTCGTTTTAAATCGTATTGCCCGCTCCAGATTTGGGCTGTCCATGGTGCAGTCTTCTGCAAATACATTCCTTACGCCGCCGCTGATTTCACTTCCCATAACTACACCGCCGTGCCCTTCTTTCATGGTGCAATTTCTGATAATGATATTTTCGCTTGGTACATTAATTCTTCTGCCATCGTTGTTTCTGCCGGATTTAATAGCAATGCAGTCATCACCCGTATTAAAAAAGCAGTTTTCAATTAATATATCCTTTGAAGATTCGGGATCGCAGCCATCGTTATTCGGTCCAAGCCCTTCAATTGTAACATTACTAACAGTAATATTAGAACAGAGTACCGGATTGATAAACCACATCGGGCTGTTTTTCAGGGTCACACCATCAATCAGAATGTTTTTACAAAGATACGGTTGTATGAAGTTCGGGCGCAAATAATCACCTTGTCCAAAAACTCTTTCTTTGGCGGGAGTATTTTTTTCAACCATTTCGACTAATCTGCCGCGGGCTGCTTTCTGATTGGGCTTTCCGGTCTTCCAGCCGTAAACTGGTTTTCCGCACCAGCTCCACCAATTGTCATTTGAGCCGCTGCCATCAAGAATACCTTTTCCTGTTAAAGCAATATTTTTTTGTTTGTAAGCATAAATTAGTGGAGAATAATTATACAATTCCATGCCTTCAAACCGTGTAAGAACCTGCGGCAGATATTTGGCCGGCTCGGCAATAAACGAAACAACTGCACCCTCGGCAATTTCCAGATTAACATTACTGAGCAGGGTAATCGGGCCTGATAAATATTTCCCTGCCGGAATTAATACTTTACCGCCACCTGATGCATTACATTTTTTTATTGCATTATTGATTGCATCAGAACAGTCAGTTGCTCCATCCGGTTTGGCTCCAAAATCGGACACAACAAATATTTTTGAAGGGAATACAGGTGTTTTGACCCTCTTTAATAGTTTCTTATAATTACTCCATGTGTAATCGGGATGCGAAGTTTGCGGGAAAAGGTATGTGCCAATAACAATAAGAAGGATTAAAATTCTGTACATAATAAGCCGTTTATTAAATTACTGAGAGAATAATCATGCATAAAGAGCAGGAAACGGGTCCTGGAAGTCAAGATATTGCTTCGCCATGTCAGTCACAAACTGAATTATAACTTTAGCGTTAAAGTAAACCTTTATTCTAAATATAACTTAACAAAATTTCCAGTTCAAAACAAAAAAACAGTATGATAAAAAAGTTTTTCAGTAAATTCTTGTTCTTAAATGCAGGATTAGGCGCGGTATTTTTGCTGCTGCAGCCCGTTGTGTTGAAAAAATTACTCAACCGCGGCATACAACTAATCCGCATTAAAATACGAGACTATTTTTAATAAAGACAGCTAACCTTGTAAAACAGAAACTAAACTATATGAATATGATTGAACCAAAGATTTTTTACAGGAAACTAGATTTTTTACAAAACCGGATAGGATTGGAAAAATCCGGCAAAGACTACTTACTTACAATAATAAAGCAGCTTGAAAACACTTTTGGGAAAGATTTGAAAATTGCTAACGGCAGTATATATGAGCGGAACGATAACGAATATATACTTTTATTTAAGCCAAACGTAAAAAACCGTCCGATGATGGCTAGCCGACTGCAAGTTGACAGCCCGGTAATTCAAGCTGTACACAGGACAAAAACTTATATTTACGACAGCCCTGTTTTTTTTCAGTTTGATGAGGGTGTACGGCTGAATGAATACACGACACATGTTGCTTTTACCGTTCACAGCCAGGCTGACCGGTGGATATTTGTTTTTGATTTAATGAGCGAATGGGTAAGGGAAGAGGTTGATTTATGTTTAAACGCGGTGCGTACCGCGCTGAATTACCGCCTTACCTCCGAATCAGTAAAAAGCGAGTTGCAGCAGGCAGTGCAAATTCAGCAAAGCTTGCTGCCGCAAAGTTCACCTGAAATCCCCGGCTATCAAATCGCGGGCTTTTCGCAACCCGCAGAACTTGTTGGGGGGGATTTGTATGACTATTTCAATTTTGAAGAAGAAGAGTTTGGCTTTTGCATTGGTGATGCCTCCGGACACGGGATACCCGCTGCCTTGATGGTTAGAGATGTGGTGACAGGTTTGCGAATGGGCATAGAAAAAGAAATGAAAATGGTACATACACTGCGCAAATTAAATTCTGTAATTTATCAGGGGGTTTATTCCAGCCGGTTTATTTCATTATTCTATGCTGAAATGGAAAGAAACGGGAATTTATTTTATGCCAACGCCGGTCATCCATCACCATTATTATACAATGGAAAAGAATTTAAAGAACTGGAGCCAACGGGGTTAATTATCGGTGCATTCCCGAAGATTGATTTATACAGGGCTTTTATAAAACAAGCAGGGTGAAGTCTATGACATGCAGGGCATTAAAAAAGTTATTGAAGAAAATTACGGGGATACTGCCGAAAGCATCATGCAGAAAATATTCAAATCTGCGAAAGAATTCAGCAAAAGTAAAAAGTGGGAAGATGATGCAACTGTATTGGTAATAAAAAGACAGGGTGCCTGAATTGCATGTAAATTACCAGTAACAACTATATGACCGCATTGGGAAACCATGCATCTGAATTCCAGTAAACCAAAAGACAGCATTGTCAATCTATATAGAAAGCAATTGCCGAAATTACCGAACGGCAAACAATTAAAATTCTCATTGATATACACTTTTACAGTCGGCTTTCCCATAACAAAAAGCCGGAACTTTGTTTCACTAATTGTTTTTGGAGAATTGTATGAAAAACTGAGGGACTATTCAGGGAATAAAACAAATATTGTCTTGTATCACAGTACCGAAAGTAAAGAAATACAAGTGCAGTATCGAAGGATATTTTTCTTGCAATTTG
>JACPGF010000249.1:2403-5414 GCA_016182615.1 Ignavibacteriales bacterium | reverse complement strand
TTGAACTTGAACCGATAATCTTTTCTGCAATTGACTGAATTTTTTTAAGCTAATTTTGTAACTTCTCGGCTGTTAACACTCTGCGAATATTTACTCGCTAAGGTTAAATCAATACCGGCTATATTTCAATTCGGCTTTAGCAGTTTGTTCAAAACTGAGTCTTTCTGTACAATAATCAGAAAATTCGCTTAAAATTAAGTGATCTATGCAAACAACCTCATCAAGTCGAAAGAAAATTCTTGACTTATAAAACAGGAAAAACTATATTGATGTAACCTTATAATTCATCCACTTTTATCGGAGCTCCTATGAAATTCCGTTTACAAATTTTTTCTTTTCTTTTTTTAGCCCTTCTATCCACTTCTGTTTTCGGCCAATGGGTTGCACAAACAAGTGGCAGTACAGATCGTATCAGAATGATAAAAGCCGTCAACTCCTCGGTACTTTGGGCAGTTGGCAATGCAGGAAAAGTGTACCGTTCGGTTAATGGCGGTGCTACTTGGACTATTAAAATAACAAATGCCGGCTCAACCAACTATGGAGTAGAAGCATTTGATTCCACAACAGCATGGGTTACAGGAACTGTTGGTGGCTCAGCAGACGAAAGCATCTGGAAAACGACTGATGGCGGTGAAACATGGGTTTCACAGTTTAACAACCCGAACGGTTTTGGCGATGGAGTTAAATTTTTTAATAATAATGACGGCGTTTTTATCGGCGATCCCGATCCGTATCCATCAACATACTGGGAAATTTTAACAACCACAAATGGTGGTACCAACTGGATCCGCGTTGGCAGGTCTTCCATTCCTCCGGCCGACAGTGTTAACTCTGAAGCAGGAACTGCTTGTGCCCTCGAAATTTCAGGCAATAAAGCCTGGTTCACAGGTTACCCTGGTGTAGCGGGAACACCATTCAGCGTTCTCCGTTCAACCGATAAAGGTTACACATGGGCACTTTCAACAATACCGGCTTTTTCCGGTACTTCAGGATCAAGTTTCCTTGCTTTTCAGGATACCGAGAAAGGTGTGTTTGTTGCCCTTGAAGGTACCACTGCTAAAACCACAGATGGCGGCGTTACATGGGTTGCTTCTAATCTTACGGGAGCAGCATTCCGCGGCATAGTCAGCATAAAGGGCACCTCACGGTATGTGGCGGTTGGTACAGCCGGTAAATCGTGGATTACACCCGATGGTGGAACAACTTGGATTGAAAAAGCCACTGGCGTAGCACAGACCCTTTACACGGTAACCGAGTATAATGGTGTTGCATGGGCAGCAGGTAATGCCGGAACCATTCTTAAATGGTCAGGCGCTCCGCTTCCAGTGGAATTGACAGCTTTCAATTCATCGGTTGATGATAATAATATCATGCTTTCGTGGACAACTGCCTCGGAAAAGAATAACAGCGGATTTGAAATTGAAAGAAAATCAGGCTCAGGTGCTTTTACATCAGTCGCTTTCATCGGCGGAAAGGGTACCACAACCTCCGCTACACATTATGCTTATGCTGACAATAACCTGTTTGCAGGTTCATATACTTACAGATTGAAGCAAATTGATTTTGACGGCGGTTATAGCTATTCAAAAGAAATTAATGCTGATGTTGTTAAATCATTCAGCTACATGCTCGATCAGAATTATCCAAACCCATTCAACCCGACAACTACTTTACGGTATCAGGTAAAAGAAGACGGCATTGTTACTATAAAGATGTATAATAACATTGGCGTGGAAGTAAAATCACTCGTAAGTGGATTCCAGTCTGCCGGTACACATTCTTTACAGGTAGATGCTTCTAATTTGGCATCAGGGATTTACTTCTACACTATGAAAGCACCCGGTTTTTCAGCAACCAAAAAAATGATTATAATGAAATAATCGTTCAGCTTCGGTGATTCTAACCGCAAACTGTATGCAAACATACAGTTTGCGGTTTTTTTATTGATAGAGAGATACTGAGTATGTTAGTGAAACTCAGTATTTAATTTTCGCTCGCTATTAATGGGAGTAAGTAGGTAGTGTTACACAAAATCTACAAAAAAAGGGCTCACCGGATTTTTCGGTGGAGTTTTTCAGTGGCTAAAGTCTGAAATCACGTGGGGTAAGACACCCCGGCATGAATGCCGGGGTTAGAGCATAAATAATAACCGCACTGTGAGCGGGTAGTATTCAATATCCCTTAACCCTGGAGTTCACTCAGGATGGTCTAATCTCGCGGTGCGCAGGCTTTTCTCAAGGGGATGGATGCCAAGCCGCTAACTGTATGGTGAATGCAGTTCATTTTCATTATAAAATTTGGTTTCTTAAAATGATACGTTGCTTAGAGTTGTATGAATGCCTGATTCGCTTAATTGTGGATTTGCCACCGAACTTTCATATGAACCTTGACTGCGGCAATTCCGGTAAAAAAAAGGATAAAAGTAACACAAAAATAACACTGCTTTTGATAATTTTCTGAAAAAATTGTATATTGCAACTAAGTATGAAAATTAGGTCAAAACAGAATCGTTTTATATCTGTAAGTATTTTTTGTAATAAAATTTATAGTCGTTAAGCTGCACTTCTACGATTGAGTGGGAAGTGCATTTTTTTTGTATGCAAATAAAAGACATTGTAAAAATTTTGGACGATTGGGCTCCTCCGGGGGCTGCCTGGGAGAAAGATAATCCCGGGCTACAAGTTGGTAATCCCGAAGCGGAGGTAAGTAATATACTTCTATCGCTGGATACTACCGAGGAAATTGTCAGAGAAGCAATCATCAAGCAATGCAATGTCATCATCTCACACCACCCCCTGCTTTACTACAGCATCAATAAGATAAACACGGCAAACGACCCCACAGCAAGGATTATCGCGGCTCTTCTTAAAAACGATATAACCCTGTTAAGTTACCATACCAATCTCGATTTTACCAAGGGCGGTGTCAGTTTCCGTATTGCGGATTTGCTTGGGCTGTCTAATCAACAATTCCTTCATCATGCTGAAAATACTTTAAACAAACTTGTTGTG
>JACPGF010000249.1:1931-2352 GCA_016182615.1 Ignavibacteriales bacterium | reverse complement strand
CTTTTTGTGTATGTCCCAGCAGAATTTAAACAGTTGGTAGCTGAATCGTTATTTAGCGCAGGGGCAGGAAAAATTGGGGAGTATGAGCATTGCAGCTTTGCATTAAACGGAACAGGTACTTTCAGAGGGAGTGAACATTCACACCCCGTACTTGGGCAAAAACTTATTGATGAATCTGTGGATGAAGTCCGGTTAGAAGTGATTTTTGACAATTGGAATACCGCTAAGGTGTTGAGCGCTCTGCAGATTAGCCATCCCTACGAGGAACCGGCTTATGAAGTCTATCAATTAAAAAACAAAAATACACGGTTTGGTGCAGGGGTAATCGGGCAGTATATTGAACCGGTTCCGGTTCTTGAGTTTTTAGCAAAAGTCAAAGAATCATTGCAACTTGATGCCTTAAGATATACCAAGGGTAAAT
>JACPGF010000249.1:0-1922 GCA_016182615.1 Ignavibacteriales bacterium | reverse complement strand
TCGTGAAAGTAGCCGTTGGCGGAGGCTCGGGTGGTGACCTGTTAAAATCTGCAATGAACCAGGGGGCAGACGCGTTTATTACCGCGGACATTTCATACCACACATTTCACGATGCCGAACATAATATTGTTTTAATAGATGCGGGGCACTTTGAGACCGAAATACACATTTTACAGCCATTATTTGAATATCTGCGAACATTTGTTACGAAACGGCAGGGTACAAATGAAGTTATGATAACTTCAGTTTGTACGAACCCGGTAAAATTTTATAAATAATTAAGGAGTACTCACATTGAAAGAGCGATTAATAGCTTTATATGAATTGCAAAAAATTGATGATCAGTTGGATCAACTTGAAGCTTTACGCGGCGATTTACCAACATCTGTCGGCGATTTGCAAATTAAAATCAATCAAATTGACTATGCACTTGAAGCAAAACAGATTGAAATTACTGAATCAGTAGCCAAACGTTCAAAACAGGAATCCGAGATGGAAAAATATCTCGAAAACCAGAAAAAATATAAATCTCAATTATATTCCGTGCGCAATAATAAAGAATATGACGCGCTTACTAAATCGATTGACCAGGCTGAAGAAGAAATTAAAAAACGGGAAATGGAAAGTTCAGCCTTATTGGACAGAGAACGGATACTGCAAGAAGAAATTGAGGCTCTTTCGCCAAGCCTTGAAGAACTGAAGGATGAACTGAAAGGTAAAGAAGCTGAACTGAAAACAATCGTAAAGTCAAGCGAGCGTGAAGAATTAAAAATTCGTGAAACGCGTGCAAAAATTGAGGCGAGAGTAAAAAAAGGTGATCTTTCGAAGTACTATCAGATACGCAAAGCCAAAGGTGGCAGAGCGGTTGTTTCTATTGATAGAAAAGCATGTACAGGCTGCCACTATGTTATTCCACCACAGAGGCAATTAGAAATTCGCAGGATGGATAAACTTTTTGCATGTGAGTCGTGTGGCCGTTTTATCGTACCGGTTGAAGTTGCTGAAATTGTAGGAAAATAAAGAATTGTTGTGATGACAAGAATATTACAGAAAATAGGTAAATCCACAATTAGTTTCATTCAGGAGATTGGGCAAGTTACTCGTTTGCTGTTGGGTATCTTTAGGTATTTACCGCAGATACCACGGAGCAGGCATTTAGTTTTGCATCAGATGGAGCACATTGGAGTAAATTCATTGCCATTAGTGCTTATCATTGCCAGTTTCACGGGTGCCGTTGCAGCCTGGCAGGCAGCATATCAATTAAAGGGTATAGCCCCTATGTCCTTTCTTGGGGGGTCAACAACCCGTGCCATTATTACAGAACTCGGCCCCGTTCTAACGGGTATTGTTATTGCAGGCCGCGTCGGTGCTTCTATTGCCGCGGAATTAGGGACGATGAAGGTGACCGAGCAGATCGATGCACTCGAAACTATGGCTATCAGCCCAGTCCGTTTTCTGGCGATGCCCCGGTTTGTGGCTGCTGTAACCATGATGCCGCTTATACTTGTCTTTGCAAACCTGATAGCGGTTGCAGGCTCGTATATTGTGTCGAATTATTTTCTCAATGTTTCTTACGCGGTGTTTTTTACATCGGTTAAACGGTATTTTGTCTTGGACGATTTCTTTTACGGTCTTGTTAAAACAGTCTGTTTTGGTGCCGTAACTTCTCTTATGGGATGCCATATCGGTCTAAGGACTGAAGGTGGTGCCGAAGGAGTTGGTGTTTCAACAATCCGCTCTTTTGTTGTTTCGGCAGCCTTAATACTTATTTTGGATTATGTTCTCTGGTCGATCACATTTTGATTTATCGAATCACACCCTGCTTCTCACAGGGTGTGATTTTCTTGTACATTCTGAGAAAAAAAGACATGAGTTCATGTCTATTACTTACATGAGTTATAACACACTTATTCACAAACTTA
>JACPGF010000256.1 GCA_016182615.1 Ignavibacteriales bacterium | reverse complement strand
GATCTCCGCCTTGAGAGGGCGGCGTCCTAAGCCAGCTAGACGAACGCGCCAGTATTAAGATTACAAATATAGAAGTTTTTTGGGAATTAATGAAAAGAAGTGAACCCTGTTTTTTCAATATTGGTAAAGTTTGCACAGGAAATAGACAGGTTAGTGAAAAGAATTGTCAATTCAAACTACAATCGCATTAATTATGCACGGGAAATACAGTTTTTTGCTAAAATTTCCGTATTTTTGTGCATTAAATAATATTGTTTTAAGATGGCGCCACAAAAAAAATTAAAAATCTTATTCGTTACATCGGAATTATTCCCCTTTATTAAAACCGGTGGCTTGGCCGACGTTTCCGCTGCATTACCGCAAATGCTTACGGAACTTGGTCACGAAGTGCGTATTCTTGTACCCAAATATGGTGCAATTGACAGCAGAAAGTATAAGATACACGATGTCGTTCGTTTAAAGGATATCCCGATAAAAATCGGTGATAAAGATGTCGTCTTCTCAATTCGTTCTTCATTCCTTCCATCACCCAAGGTTCGCGTTCAGATTTATTTCCTTGATAATCAGGAATATTTCAGTTCGCGCAAAAGTTTATATAAAGACCCCTTGACCAGTGGTGACTACAAAGATAATGATGAGCGTTTTATTCTACTGAACAGGGCCATCTTTGAACTGGTACTTAAGCTAGGCTGGATTCCGGATATTATTCATTGTAACGACTGGCAATGCGGACTTGCTCCGGCATATCTTAAAACTTTGTATAAAAATGAGCCGCAGTTTGAACATTTTAAAATTTTGTTTACCATTCATAACCTATTATACCTTGGTAATTTCCCAAAAGCCTCATTCGAAAAAACAGGATTGCCTGCTGAGTTGAATAATGAGCAAACCGGCATTATCCACGAGGGTAAACTCAGCTTTATGAAGAGCGGTTTGATATTCGCCGATGTATTGAATACGGTGAGTGACGGCTACGCAAAAGAAATCGTGCATGATAAGGAAATAAGCGGGGGACTAAATAAAGTACTTGAAAAAAGAAAATCGCATTTATTTGGTGTGGTTAATGGTATTGATGATACCGAATGGCACCCTTCATTAGACAAATATATAACAGCAAAATACGATTCGAAAAACCTCGCGGCTAAAGAAGAAAATAAAAAAGCACTTGTTGAGCGTTTTGGTTTACCGTATGCACCGGAGGTTCCGGTTATCGGTGTTGTTTCCCGTTTATACGAAAGTAAGGGAATTGATATTCTTTTACAAGGATTCACGAAACTGATGAAACTTCCCGTGCAGGTAATATTATTGGGCACTGGTGAAAAAAAATATCATGCTGCCATTGAAAAATACGGTATGAAACATCAGGATAAATTTGCTTTCTATCTTGGTTTTAGTGATGAAATTGCACATTGGATTGAAGCAGGCGCAGATATGTTCCTTATGCCATCCAAATATGAGCCATGCGGATTAAACCAGATGTATAGTTTGGTTTATGGTACCGTGCCCATTGTAAGGCAGACTGGTGGTTTGGCTGTAACGGTTGAACGGTATAACGAAAAAACCGAAGAAGGTAATGGATTCATGTTCAAAGAGTTTACCGGTGATGCAATGGTAAAGGAAGTCGAACGTGCAGTTAAAGTTTTCACGGATAAAAAAGCGTGGCACAAGATTATAAAGAACGGCATGAAATCGGACTTTACCTGGAAAACTTCTGCCAAAGAGTACGTTGAGTTGTATAAAAAGGTGTTGAGTATATAAACGGGATGAGTGTCAGGGCCGTATTTTTAGACCGCGATGGCACGCTGAATGAGGACCCGGGATATATTAAAAATCCTGAAGAAGTTAAACTTCTTCCTACAGTCGGCGAGGCTCTTAATAGATTGAAAGCAGCCGGTTTTGTGTTGATTGTTATATCCAATCAATCAGGTATAGCCCGGGGGTATATGACCCATGCTGATGTGTTGCTTGTTAATAACCGCCTTAATGAACTACTTGTTCTTGAAGGCGCGTGTATCGATTATTTTTATTATTGTCCGGCACATCCGGACTTTAATACTGTTGAAGAGTGTACCTGCCGTAAACCTTCTCCTCAAATGATTCTAAACGCTGCTGAGGCGCATGATATTGATTTGCCGGAATCGTTTATGATTGGCGATATGGCTTCGGATATTGCCTGCGGCAATAACGCTGGTGTAAAATCTATTCTGGTAAAAACAGGAAATGGTAATGCACAAAATTCCGTGGTAGAAAAAAATGAATTGCAACTTGCATATGTTGCCAATAACTTACTTGATGCAGTAAATTATATTTTGAAAGATGTTCATGAATAAAAAGTTCTTAATTGTAATTTTTAGTATTGTTTTTATCCTTCCCTTTTTAATCATTTCTTGCAGTGATGTCCCCGGTTCTTTGGGTGATGATTTGCTGACTGACCAGAGTGTTAAGGCTGATGTGCTTATTGACAGCATGCACAGTAAAGACGGCACCTCGGTTTTACACTCGTCTCTCGGATCGACGTATTCTATTCTGGTTGGAAGAAATACAGAACTAGAAGCAGTTGCTTTAATAAAATTTGCTCCGGCTCTTGCAGCTTTAAAAGAGCGCTTATTGCAAGGTAAAATCGTAATTGATACGGCATTAGTAACGTTAACGCGAACCTACATTCTTGGGAGTGAAACAGCTGCATTTGATTATGAGGCTTTTCCTGTGCTCAATAGCTGGACTTCTACCGATATTAATGTTGATAGTTTAAGTAAACTTCAGCTCGGTTCAACCAATATAATTACTCAAAGAGTTGGAGATGATACGGTTTCTTCACGTTTTCATATAGATAAAAACAAAGTGATAGACTGGATGAAGGTTGCGGCCGATACCTCGATTGCTCTGAAAAATTATGGCTTTATGATAAAACCTACCGCAGGTACAAAAAAAATATTGGGATTTGAAGGGATAACAACTTCTTATACATCTCCGCCTTCGTTATACATCGTGTATCACGATGCAGACAGCAATGGAGTCAACCGGTCATTAACTTCTTATTCTGATGCTGATGTCCATACCGTGGGACTGTTTGATTCTACAAAGTATGCCTCGGAAAATATAATCCTGCTGCAAAACGGTGTTATTCGCGATGGCCGCTACTGGTTCGACTATAATTTGCTTCCAAAGAATATTGTTATTCACTATTGCAGCCTGACATTAACAAAGAAAAAAGACAGCCCGTATAATTTTACCGGCTCACCCGACTACATAAGTGATATTAAAGCATACTATTTAAGTGACAGTGCATCCATGTCTGTTAATACCAGTTATTCGGGTACTTTTTCTATCACAGATGATAATTATACGGCGGACATTACAAGTATTGCAGCTACATTTGCTGCCGAAAAGAAAAATTTTAACATCGGAATATTTTCAAGCTCACGGTATATAGGCGCCGATGCAATTGCGTTTTACAGCAGTAAAGCAACAAATATTGCCCAAAGGCCCAGATTAAAAATAGTTTATTCGAAAAGGAGCAACTAAAATGAAAAGAGTTTTCTTAATTATTGCTCTTCTATCTATTACTCATGCATTTGGCCAGTCCGTTTATTCACAGTATGGTATTGGTGCCCTTGTTAAATCCAGTTCAGTCAGAAACACGGGTATGGGATCTCAGGGAATTTCTTTCACAGAAAGCGATGCTTATAACAGCCTTAACCCGGCCACACTTTCACAGATTGATTTTACCAGAATTGAATTTGGCGTTTCGGCCAATGGGCTATTTTTAAAAAATGATGCACAGTCAAAATATTACTCACAGGTATTTTTTGGCGGCTTTTCTCTGGCATTCCCGGTTTATAAAGCTTGGGGAATCGGGTCGGCAATTGGGCTGCAACCCTACAGTACAATTAACTATGAGATAAATTCGAAAGTTATTGATAACTTAACGGGCAACTATACCGAAAAATTCACGGGCTCAGGCGGCATCAATAAATTTTTCTGGAATACTTCGTATGTATTACCATATAATTTCCAATTTGGACTCGGTTATAATTTCTATTTCGGAAGAAGCGAGTATAACACTCATTTGGAATTTGACAACTCAGCTTATTCAAAAGGCCAGTTTTCAACAAGGTACGATGTAAAGGGCAGCGGCATTTTACTTGGACTTATTTCACCTGAACTTGTTGATTATGTCGGTAAAGGCAGCCTGAACTCTTTGAAGGCTGGTTTTACATACGATATGATATCGAAACTTGCAACTGATTATGAAATGGTTGCCACATCTTCAGTTACTGAAGATAAAGTGGACAGTAATAGCGGTAGAACTAATATACCGGGGAAACTGTCATTTGGATTAGCAGCTCAGTTAAAAAACAAAATGATACTCTCATTAGACTATACAACTCAAGCTTGGAGTAAATATACCAGAATGGATAAATCTGATACATTTTTGAAAAACATGCAGCGTATCAGTCTTGGCCTCAGTACACGGTCGTATAAAGAATCAGGTATCGATTTTGATCAGCCTGTTTACCGCTTTGGTGTTAGTTATGAACAAACCCCGTTACGCGTAAACGGAAAAGATATAAATGAACTTAGTATCTCGGCTGGCCTGACATTTCCGATTAGCTGGAGAAATTATGTTGAAACTGCTTTAACTTATACAATGCGCGGCTCAACAGAAGCAAAATTAGTAAAAGAAAACACCCTCAGGCTTGATGCTTCGCTCAATCTGGGTGAAATTTGGTTTATTCAACAAGATCGTTAAAAACTGATAAACACGGAGATTTTTATGTTACAATCGTTAGTTCAATCGGATCCGGAAGTTGCTGCAATTGTACAAAATGAATTGGCACGGCAGCAAAACAAACTTGAGTTAATCGCCTCGGAAAACTTTGTCAGTAAGGCAGTGCTCGAGGCAGCAGGTTCTGTTTTAACAAACAAATATGCCGAAGGATATCCGGGTAAACGGTATTATGGCGGGTGCGAGTTTGTCGATCAGGTAGAAGACCTTGCACGTGTAAGGTTGAAAAAGCTTTTTAATGCCGCGTATGTAAATGTTCAACCGCACAGCGGTTCGCAGGCTAATATGGCTGTGTTTATGACTTTACTTAAACCGGGAGATAGTTTTCTCGGGTTAAACCTTGCTCATGGCGGTCACTTAACTCATGG
>JACPGF010000257.1 GCA_016182615.1 Ignavibacteriales bacterium | reverse complement strand
ATGTCATCAAAGTTTTGCGGTGACATATTTACATCCTTTATCAATTATTATTCCGAGATTCCTTTTTCAGGTACAATGCCCTCAAGCATTTCGGATTCTTCGTGGACTTCTTCAAATACCGGTAAAAATTTAACCGCGTAGTAGAAAAGTATAATACCAATGGTCACAAACATCATAGTAATTATTACTTCGCTAAACGAGGGAAAATAATTCCCGGAACTAAAACCATTAATTGCTGTAATGCTAACATTTAATCTGTTTAGCAATATACCGCAAATAAGTGTAGTTGCCGATAAATATAACCATTTTCTGCTTTCACGGATATTTTTCTGTATGAGAAAAGCAAAAGGAATAACTCCGCCAATCACAATTTCCAACCAAAACATGTATGTTTCCTGAGTCGGCTGGAATAAATAGTTAAACTTTCCTTGCATAATAATATCGGTAAATCTTACAACAAGTCCAACTGCAATTACCCATGAGGCATATTTTCCGATTTTGGAAAGGAGGGTCATCTCAAGTCCCTTGCCAAAAGCCCGTGCACTTAAATAGGCCTCAAAAATTATCATACCAAATCCAGCACCGATAGCCGACAGATAAAAATGTACCGGCAGCATTGCCGAATACCATAATGGATGCATCTTTGAAGGCACTATAAGGAAAAGCGAACCTAACGAGGACTGATGAAGCGTCGAAAGCAATACTCCTGAAATCATTATCGGTAAGCTTACTTTTTTGATTATTTTTAGCAAGCGCTGTAGCTTAAATCTTTCCAGTAATACAGGACTGAATTCAAGAAACAAGACGGTACTATACAACATAACACACCAGGCTACTTCAAACATAACCGAGTGGGGGTTCCACATAATAAGTGCATGCCATATACTTAACGGCCTTCCCAAATCGAACAGGAGAGCAACCACAACCATAGAGTAACCGAGGAACGCTGTTAATATTGCCGGGCGGGCTAATGGTTTAAACTCGTGAATATTAAAAATATGCGTGATGGCACAAATTAAAAATCCACCCGCTGCCAAACAAACGCCGCAGAGAATGTCGAAGCCTATCCACATGCCCCATGGATATTGATCACTTAAATTGGTTACAGCACTTAAGCCTTGAGTAAAACGAAAGTATGTAGCTGTTAACCCGGCGGAAATAATAAGTACTGCAACTATTTTCCAAAATGTCGGTTTAAGAAATCCTGCTTTCATTTACTTATCTTTCCTTTCATGTCCGTTTTGTTTTTCTTTAGCAATTTCATTTCTTCTCTTTGTCAGCCAATACATTCCTCCCAGAAAAACAGTTCCAGCACTAACCACAGTTGGAATTTTTTCCAATGCACGCATGGTGTATTTTGGTAAGGCATCATTAGGAAGTTTAGTTACATATCCCAGTTTATCAAAAGGCATAGAAGCAAGAACAAGCACATTGCTGCCACCCGCTTCCTGTAAACCATAAACATGAGGATAATATGTATCTGGCGAATCAACAAGCCTTTGCTTTGCTTCCGTTATCAACTCCTGCAGGTTACCAAATTTTGTAGCGCCTGCCGGACATGCTTCAGCACAAGCGGTGTCTTTACCCGCTTCTACCCTGCTGTGGCACATTGTGCATTTCCTGACACGTGGATTTAAGCTGCTCCATTCATAACGGGGGATACTGTGCGGGCACGCCTGCATGCAATAACGACACCCGATACACTTTGTTTCATCATACACAACCGGACCTTCAGCCGATTTGGTTATGGCACCAACCGGGCAAACAGATGCACAAGTTGGTTCTGCACAATGCATGCAAAACTTTCTTGTATAAGTTTCCCCGTATTGTTCAACCACGTTGTATGTCGAAGCAGAAAGTCTGTCTTTTAACGGGTCTTTATTTGTTTCGGGCAGGTTATTTGCTTTTTTACATGCAAAGTAACACTCACCGCATCCAACGCATTGGGTGGAATCGAATAAGATGCCTTTTTGCGGTTTCATAATTCTACCTATCCTTTATTGCATGAGAAATGATTGTTCGAACTTGCTTATTGCTTCATCGGATAAATGATGAGCCGCACCCTCTGTGATGTTGCCGCCATCTGCCATTGTTAAACCTGCTAGTTCCGGTTCGGCAGTCTGTAGGCTGAGAAAATCTTTCAGGCGCTTAACTTCATCCTGAAGCCATTGGCCAGCAGCTTTTTTACTTTTTAATTCCTGCGGCAGATTGCCAATTGGCTTTAATGTTAGTGCCCAATCAGTATTGTAAATGTCTTTAATGTCTTTGTTTAACAACTTACTATTTACTTCTCGTACTTCACCGTCAAAAGGCGACCTGAAACTGATAGACTTACTTCCGGATTTAACGCGGAAAATCACATCACCTTTTTGAACTGTAGTGCCTGCAGCGGCAAGCTCTGTAATGGCTACCCTGCCAAAAGACCTTAAAATAAATTCATCAATTCCTAGGCGGTACATGTTATCCTGCAATGCGGCAACCCATACATGCCCCTTAGAGAGTAAATAGGATAAAGGAATAAATATGCTGCTTTTGTTGAACACTGGCATTGTTGCAAACGCCGGATGTTCTTTTCTTTTTGCTTTCAATACAAAAAAATCGGCAACAAGAAAGATGATAAATGTTAATACTACGAATAATGCGACCATGACGAACTCCTGTAGATGGTATTTTTTAATATGGTTGTATTACATGTTACAAAGATGATGCCACATTCAACCCGATTGCTGTCTCTTCTGCTAACATGTTTGTATATAAATATTTACAGTATTTGTTAAAACGGTCTCCAAATTGTCAACAATTTCAGCAGTGATGATATTTTATACACAGTCAGTGTTGAATCTTTATGCATATATGCAGATGTTTCGAAAACAGCGGAAAAACGGCTTTTTTATGGTGTTGTATTTTTTTACAACGAAGTGTTTAATATTTCATCATTATTTTTCCCAAAAACTATCGGGATGATTAGAATATTGACAAGGTGGTGTTTGTAAACTGAATTAATAGTCAACAGATATCACATAACCGTGTGACTAATATTTTCGGGATTCTACTAATTTCAATCGTTGCTGGTTAGTATTCGTTCTTCATTTGCAATTGCTTTAGTTTAAGTTCAATGAACTGTTTTATTATAGACCGATTTATTTCGGCAGATTTCCACGCAACCCAGCAATAATTACAACACCGTATCTGAACAAGCCGGAATTGAATTTTGAATTTTGAATCTGTAAGTAAGGGGAAAATGAATAGAATGATACTTGTATAAAAATGCGAATACTCGATTACGGGTGAACTGCATTTTGAAAAGAATAAAAATCAACCGTACAAAAAAATTATGTTGGAAATCTTCAAATTAGCGACTAAATTATCATGTTAAGAAACAAAAGGTAAATCCGGAATTCATTTATGGCAAGATTAATTACGCTCGACGAAATTGAAGATGGAATGGTATTATCTACCCCCGCGAAGAACAAATTCGGCCAGATTTTACTGGGTGCCGGGCTTCCGTTAACACAAAAGCATAAGGGTATGCTGAAGACATGGGGTGTAACTATGTTACAGGTTGTTGATGAAGCAGAACAGGAAGAAGCAAAGAGTTTCACTACAATTATGCGTGACGATGCCTCACAGAAATTGGTTCAGCGCTTGCAGTGGGAACCGGAAAATGAATATGAAAAGGATCTGTTTGAAATGGCACTCAGAAGTATTTTAGAAAAATCATATTAACGATTAATTGAGAGTAGATTGTGGATCATCTTGAAAGAATTATTGCAGCTGTAAATAACCTGCCAACATTACCAACCGTTTTTGCCGCAATTTCCGAAGCTATGGAAGATCCACGGACTTCTGCCGATAAACTTGCCCAGATCATTTCGACTGATCAAGTATCAGCTCTAAAAGTATTAAAAGTTGCCAACTCGCCGTTTTTTGGTTTCCGCGGCCGTATCGATACCATTTCTGAAGCAGTGTTTTATCTTGGATTTAACGAGATCCGGAATATTGTCTTTGCCTTATCGGTCATAAACTCCTTTTCAAAAACCACTTCCATCCCTCAATTTCAACCGGTCGATTTTTGGGCTCACTCGATAGCCGTTGGCATCGCCACCCGTGTAATAGGTGCCGGAAGTAATGCTGAGTCACTTGAGAATTATTTTTTAGGCGGCATTTTACACGATATCGGTAAACTAATTTTTTTTCAGTTCGCTAAAAAAGATTTTATTGCTGCACTCGAAATTGCTGAAAACAAAAAAATTAGTTTAAAATCTGCTGAAGCTGAAATTTTTAAATTTGATCACACAGTTGCGGGCCATATGTTAGCCCAAAAATGGAAGCTTCCGGTTTCATTTCAAAACGTCATTCTTTACCATCATTCAGGAGTTACGGCAGATAGTACCGATAATTTAATTCCTTCGGTTTATCTTGGTAATATCGTAGCAAAAATGCTAAACCTTGGCAGGGCGGGTGATGATTCAATCCCTAAACCCAACCCGCAGATTTGGGACAAACTGAAACTTCCCGCGGGATATTTTTCTAAAATCAGACCCAGACTGGAAGAAGATTTTAACAACACTGTAAGGATAATGCTCCATGAGTGATGACATTCCGGAAATTATTACCGATATAAACTGGAATGCATCTATAGAAAATATCTATAATGAAATTTCTTTGCTTAACCCGGTTTGGTTAAAAGAAAAATCATTTTTAGAATTATCGGTTTCAGGCCTGAATATTTATAAGAATGTACCCGGATGTACCACAACTTCTTTATTCTTATTAGATTCTGACGATTTTAATTTTCATTATAAAGCCTCTCTTCCATTCGAAAATGAAAATTCCGAGAAAGAAAAGCTCGATGTCTTTATCGAAAAAGGAATTATCGCTGAAGCACTGAACTCCTTACAAATCATCATTGAACCTGTTGTAAACAACCATGCCTTCAGTCTTGCCATTCCCCTGCTGTGTCAAACCGGCGTAATGGGTGTAGTGTTGGCCTCTTTCAGCTCTGTCCCGGTTTTTGATGGGCACATGATGCGGGCACTCCGAACCTATTCAAACCAGTTTGCACTTGTTCTGCAATGCTCGCAAATTGAGCGTGAAATAAATAACCTGAAGGAGAACGTAGAGCAGATTGTGGCTTTGCGGACTTTAAACCTCTCGCAGAGCACACGGGACATGAAATTTATCCTGGATTCTGTGCAGACAGGGATACTTATGGTGGAGAAAAAATCCGATTTGATTACCGATGCAAACGTTCTGGCAGCGGATATTATAGGTACGGCAAAAGATAGTTTAATTGGCAGGCCGAGCTATGACTTTTTCTTTAAAGCCGGCAAATCTGCTCAGCCATCAATTTCTACCAATCAAGAAGGCCTGCTTCGTAAAAAGAACGGAAGTTTTATTCCTATAATCAGAACTATCGCGAATATCGAAATCGGCCAGCGTGAAGTATTGATAATCAGCTTCATCGATATTTCGCAAAGAAAACAAATGGAAGATGAGTTGCAACGGACCAGGGGTGAATTGGAATTACGCGTTCAAAAAAGAACCGCGGAACTAACCGAATTAAATTTGGAATTACAAATAGAAATCGAGCGGAGAGTAAAAGCAGAGGCTGATTTACTAAAATTCTTCTGGGCCGTGCAACAAAACCCGACCATGATTACCCTGACCGATGCCCAGGGGGTAATTGAGTATGTTAATCCGAAATTTACAGAAACTACACAGTATGATTATTCTGAAATTTCCGGACAAGCTATTAGTAACTTTTACGCCAATTCAAGTTTATATGGGATTGAAAACACAGGGTCAAACGGTTTTTCGATGGACATGCTGCTTAACGGTGAACACACTTGTATAAGAAAAGACGGAACATTTTTTCTGGTATCAACACTTATTTCTCCGATTATCGATAGTAATGGTATAATTACCAACTATGTAATTGTTCAAGAAGACATAACGCTTAAACGGGAAGCCGCGGAACAAATAATTATAGCAAAAGAAAAAGCAGAAGAATCCGACAAGCTAAAGACAAATATTCTGGCTAACATGAGCCACGAATTACGCACACCCCTTATTAGCGTACTCGGTTTTTCAGAAATACTTGCTCAGGAAATTACCGATGATATACATCTCGATTTTATCAATAAAATTCGTTTTTCCGGGAAAAGGCTGTTACACACGCTCAACACGATGTTGTTTTTGTCGCAATTACAAAATAAAGAATTACATAAAGGCCTTTCTTTAATTAATATATCCGAAACCGTAAAAATTACCGCGCTTAGTTTTTCTGAAAAAGCAGCTGAAAAAAATCTTGCATATCATGTAAGTATTCCTGAGGTAGATCTATTTATAGAAGCAACGGAGGAAATGATAAGTACAGCACTCATTCACCTGATTGAAAATGCTATAAAATTTACAAAAAAAGGACGCATTGATATTAGCTTATCAGTTCTAGTTGATGCAAAAAAAAGCCGTCTCGCTGAAATACGTGTTGCAGATACCGGTATCGGCATCACCGAAAACGCGCTACAGTTTATTTTTGACCCGTTCAGGCAGGATAGCGAGGGATATGGCAGGAATTTTGAAGGTTCCGGACTAGGTTTAACACTTGCGAAAAAGATTTGCACATTAATCGGGGGAGATATTACGGTAGAAAGCCAGTTAAATAAAGGAACAGTATTTATTTTATCGTTCCCTATAATTGCTGGATAATCAACTTTTCGTATTTTCTTTTTTGTTTTTACATCAATTCTGTTGTGTATATTTAAACTCACAGTTTTAGCTGCCATTTGCAGCCTGAACTATTTATTGTTTAACAATTATCTAAGTACATGGCACTAAGCTTTATAAAAAATCTTTTTCCCGACAAAGCCGAACAGCTTTTAGATGAAGGTATTGAAGGATACCGAGAAAATCAGTACAAGGATGCTCTGAAGGCATTGCATGAAGCTGTTACGCTGAATCCCAAAGACCCTGAAGCTTTTTTTTACCGCGGACTTTGCTATCAGCAGATACATGATCATGTAAATGCAATTGCAGATTTCAATTCAGTACTCTCGTTTGATCCGCAATTCAGGAGTATTATTTATTATGCCCGCGGCGTATCATACAAGTACTCCGGTTTAGAAGAGCAGGCTCTTGAAGATCTGAATCTTTTCCTTACACTAAAGAACTCATATACCAATGCCTTTTTTCACCGGGCTCAGATTTATTACAAACGCAAGGATTTTGATAAAGCGCTAAAGGATCTGGCAAACATCCTTGCACGGGTACCTGACCATTACGATGCCACGATGCTGCTTGGCCAGATAAAAATTGAAACAGGTGATTTCAAGCGGGCTTTAGCAATATTCAATAGTGCCATTCAGATACGCCCTAACAGCTCCGAGGCTTGGGCTTTCAGGGGTGTAGCTAAATATCATGATAAACTCTCAACCGAGTCTATTTATGATTTAAGAAAAGCAATTACCCTTAACCCCCGCAACCATTTGGCGTTTTATTTTCTTGCAACCGTCTATGCAGCCTTTAACAGCCAGCAAGATGCGCTGCGGGAATTGGGGCACGCGCTCAATATAAAAAAAGATTTCATGGATGCACTCGAATTCCGGGCAAAACTCCATATTAAAATGGAGCAGTTTGCAGAAGCAATCTTAGACTTTAATAAAATTTTGGAAATTGCACCGGACCGCAAAGATATCCACGAGCGAAGAGGGATGCTGAATAAGGTACTTAATAACACCGAGAGCGCGAAAGAAGATTTTTACCGGGTACTTGAACTCAATCCGGAAGACCCGAACTCGTACTATCTTCTGGGTGAACTTGAATTAGCAAACGACAATTTTGATAAAGCGATTGAATTATTTACCAAAGCGCTCGAGTATGACCCGGGCAACCCGAAATATTTAAACGAGCGCGGATTGACTTTTTTCAAAAAGAAAATTTTTGCCGAAGCAGTTCAGGATTTTACAAAGGCAATACATCTTACCAAAGAAAACTACATGATGTATTATAACCGTGCATTAACCCGTATTGAACAACGCGATTTTCCGGGCGCGCTTGCTGATTTAACCAAAGCCCTTGTAAAGCCCGATTTTGTTAACGCGTATGCCGCGCGCGCAGAGCTGAAAATTAAAATGGAAGATTTCACCAGTGCTATCAACGATTATGACAGGATACTGCATTTGGATCCGCAGCATAAACGCTCATATTTCATGAAGGCATTTTGTTATAATATTATCAGGGAGTACGACAACGCGCTGAGGGACATAAACAGAGCCTTGAAAGTTGATCCGCAATATGCCGATGCTTATTACATCCGCGCCCTCATTCATTTAAATTTGATGTATTACAAAGCTGCTAAATCAGACTGCGAATCGGCTCTTAAATTGGGAACAAAAGATTATAAAGAACCAGCGGCCAGACTGCTTATGGAAATTACCCGCAAAACAACCCAAATGGCCGAGTAAATTATTTAAGCATAACGATTTTTTTGGCCTCCATTTTACTGCCCGACCGCAGAACCACGTAATAAACTCCTGATGGATAATCATTCATTGTTACTGTTTCACGGTAGCTTTCACTTCTGCCAAGCATGATAGTTTTATTCATCACTTCCCTGCCGGTTACCGTGTAAAGCCGCAAATCCGCCTCACTGTTCGTTTCATGGCTCAACGGGTTATTAAACGTTATGGTTACCTGTGCATTGAACGGGTTTGGATATGCTGACAAGGCAAAATCCGAAACATTATTTACCGATTTTATAATATCAATAAAGGTCGTTGTATCAGGGCTGCCTGCATCTTTCCACGCCGTGTACATAAGGTCTGCAAGTCTGGCGGAGGCATTGCCTAATAACATGATGGTAAATCCCTTTGTTCGTGCCCATAATTCCTGTTTGTAAACCGAGGAACTGGTGCTGCCGTTTGCTTTTGCCTTAGCGGCTGAATCCGCTTTAAGGACACTATCCTTGTACCGGTAATTTTCGTAAATAAACCCGAACACGTATTGCGATTTGTTTTGCACATACGTTGCTCCCGGCACCGTAAAGATAAGCTGCGCTTGATTGGCATCAATCATGGTTGATTCATAGCGGGAATGCACTCCGGTTTGCCCGGTCAGTTGGCCGTTGTAATTCATAGTTATATGCAATGGCATGTGCCCGTCGCCGACGTAATGGCCCAAATCGGCCGCGGTTATTTTTGCCCTTGTCCAGTCTTTCTGCCGCAGTAAATTTGTTAACGAGTCGGTAGTTTTTAATATTGTCCAAGGCAGAGTGCCATTATCAACAACAACAGAGTACCCATGGAGGGCAGCCATTGAATCCATGCTCTGGCTGATTTGGCCGGTAGCCACAAATTCATCATAAAAGTCGATATCAATATAATGCCGCACACCTTCATCAGGATCGTCATTTTTCCGGTAATCCGCGTCAGAAGCATGGCTGCCCAAATAAGCTGACCAGCTTTTTAAGTAAGACATTTCCGCCGGAAGCCCGTCTGTAGATTTTTTATTAATAAGTGTATGCCCGGTGCCTCCCCACCCAAAAAACAAGAGGGATAAGAAGACAACAATTACCGGAACTTGAAACTTTTTACTAAAACGGACCATGAACTTTCTTTCTGCAAATTAGGACGGGCAAAATACCTTTTTTTTACACACCAAACAATGCGAATAAAAAGTTTGTGGGGACTGGTTGGAGTGCCTGACAATTTGAGCGTTTATTCTTAATTAAATGCGATAGCTATTAATGTATTATAACAGGCGGAAATCTGCCAGATAAACTCACTCTGCAACTTCAGTTAAGAAAGGTTACAAATCATTATCTCTTTTCCCTAATGAGAATGCTTTAAAAAATACAGTATTTACATATCCTGTTATTATCAAAAAAATGGCGACAGCAGTCAAAAACCTGCATAGACGTTCAGGTTGGTCGATTGTTATTGGACATTTTCTATTTATTTTGCTGATTAATTTAACAAAACTATTTGTAAGTTGTTTTAACCATATACACAATTAGATATTCAGTTTCAATCAAGCGGAGGTTATATGAATTTCATACAAAGATACAGTATGTTTTTGGGGCTGGACAATAAAACTATTTATTTATATAATGGACAAGGTACTATTGCAACCTTTCCACTCGGTAAATTTGAAGAATTAAGGGGGAAGTGAAAATGAAGACGGTTATTTTTTTAGCAACATTGCTGATCCTTTCATGGGTTCATTTATGTGCGCAGCCCAAAAAGTTTGATATCTCTATTACTGATAGCACTGATCTATTGAAACTGCCAGAAATCATCAAACGAAAACCCAACGCGCAAAGCATCAAGTTTAATGCAATTTACTTGAAAGAAGTACCCGCGTGTTTATCAATGCTAAAAGAACTTAAATATGTGCTCTTTTTGCAGGACAATATAGCTTACCTGCCAGACTTTTTTTCGGAATTTAAGAATCTGGATACCATAATATTTGGATACTGCAAAATGCTTAACTTGAAGCAAGTCTTCAAAAAATTGGCGGAACTACCTAATCTTAAACATGTGGGTATTTTTGCCTCCGAAATTGTAACTCTCCCCAATGATATAAAATATCTAATTCAGGTTAATTCAATTGACTTGCATTATAATAGAATTGAATCACTGCCTGCTGGTTTTGCAAAACTTAAAAAATTAAAAGAACTTAATCTGAGTCACAATTGCTTTAACAACGATTCGATTTTTTACATATTGCAATCCTTATCACACCTGGAAGTTTTGGATCTTAGTGATAATCGATTAAAGCGCATCCCCATTACTATTGGAAAAATGAAAGCATTAAAACGATTGTATTTGTCGGCAAACGGATTGACACATATTCACAAGGCTATTAAAAACCTTGTAAACCTCCAATTGCTTGTATTAAATGGTAATAATCTAAAAGAAATTCCAGCCGCACTTATTGAACGAGTTAAACAACAAAAACTTTTTATATCAGGTGTTGAATATAATTTATTAAAATAATAACCGGCTTACATAGAGTTTTTCTGCAAGTAACTTTTCCTTATTGGTTACTTGCAGTGTCAATTCCAAGCCGGCGGTGGGACGATAGGTCAAACTGTCCTGCACGAGATATTTGAGGCTTATGTTGGTGCAATTATTGCACCGGGTCCTTGGTCAGATAATAATTATAATGCCTCAGATAAGGCGTCAATGGATATTTTACCTTGACCAGAGTTACAAATGCTTATGTCTCCAGGCGATCAATCTTACATGATTGGTGTTCAGGGACCAAATGGTAAAAAGATAAAAAAATAGGAACGAAAATGTTTAAAGTAATTTGCTTTTATGTTGTACTATCTTATCCTGTTCATGCGCAGGAGTTCTCAGATTTTTTCAAAATAGTTGATATCGACTCCACTAGCTATCAAAAAAATAATATGATAATTATCGAGGATGTTGTTAGTGTCGTATATTATTTGGTTTCCGAAAAATCTAACGTACAGGTTAACGGTGAATTTAAAGATATACAAATTGGCGATTCGATTAAAATATCCATGAACAAATTACAACCGCCCGTAGTATTGAAGAGTACAGCTCGTTCGTTACAGCAATATAAGTATGTAATTGTCTACAATAAGACATATATCATTGAAAGTGACACTGTCCAGGTACCAGTTTATTCAAGTTCGGATATCAAAGATCGATTTATAAGGAAAAAGTGTATGGTTGTAAAAAATAAATCAAAATAATGCGGATTATCGTTAAAAACTTAACACCGGATGGTACTGAAAAAAATATCAGAAAGTTTAAGAAATTTTTATGAGGAGAAACACCTTTTTGGGGCAAAAAGCGAGGATAAACCCGATCTATTATTAAATAACTATTTCTATCCCATCCTGCCGCACTGTTTCAATAAGGGGGGAAATATCGTCGGTTTGGAAACGCTTTTCGCCAACGGCCACCGGTTCTATTTTCAGAAAAACTGACCTCGGGGAATTAGAAATGATACCAATTTGTAAAAATAGCCAGATCTGTTCCGGGAAAGTTGTT
>JACPGF010000246.1 GCA_016182615.1 Ignavibacteriales bacterium | reverse complement strand
ATATCTTTCATGATGATAAAAAACTGCACGGTAAGGCGGAAGATTTTTCAAAAAGGGTGCTTGATATAACCGAATTCCTCACCCTCCCGGATGTCCGGTTAAAGTTAAACCCGGTGAAGGAAAAAATTACCTACCACGATGCCTGCCACCTGTGCCACACGCAAAAAATTGTTAATCAGCCAAGGGCGATACTTTCACAAATTCCCGGAGTGGATTACGTGCCTTTGGAACAATCCACATGGTGCTGCGGTAGCGCAGGCATATACAATATCCTCCGCAACGAAGACTCGATGAAATTTCTCGCCAAAAAGATGGACAACATTAAAAAAACCGGAGCCGAAGTGGTTATTACCGGGAACCCGGGCTGCTTTTTACAGCTTAAATACGGCGTTGAAAAAGAACACCTGAACTGCAGGATAGAACATACCGCGGAGTATATAAATAAGTTGGTCGATAAAAAGGAATAAAATAATGAATTTTGTTTTATTTTAGAATTAGTAAATTTTGAAAAAACAGGAAAAACACATGACTTTTAAAGAAACAAAAAATAAAGTCAGAGATTTAATCAATGATATTAAGACTCAAACTGGACAAAAAGGTATATTGGAAAATAAAGCTCGGGAATATTCTTTAAATGGAGAAATTGCAAAAGAAAAAAATAAATTTTTTGAGGCAAATTGCATTCAGTCTTCAATTGATGAATCGAATGCTGAATTGATTCAAAGAGAAAATGAGTATATCACTGAATTCATAAATGATTTTGAAACACAAATTGCTGATAAAAAAAAGCAAATTAACGATGTGTTTGACCCCTTAGTAAACATTGATATTCATTCAAATGAGGCAAAAGGAATACAAAATAATTGTAGACAAAGAGAGAGTGAACTAAAAGAGGAACTTTTAAAAATACAATACTCGTTTGACAATTTTAACGATCGACACACGAACTTATGAATATTATAAGTGCTGAGATTAATAGTTTTGAGATGATCAATTGATTAGAATATTTTCTTTCTTTTCTGGACTTGGTTTTTTAGACTTAGGTTTCGAAAAAGCAGGGTTTAAAGTTGATTTTGTGAATGAAATCCACACTCCATTTCTTGATGCCTATAAATATGCAAGAACGCAACTTAATATTCCAACTCCTGAATTTGGGTATTCTAATTGTAGTATTGAAGAAGTTTTTGAGGGTAAACGTAAAGAGCATTTGATTGATTCCATTAATAAAATTAGTGGAAATGATATTTCTGGATTTATTGGAGGACCACCATGTCCGGATTTTTCGGTTGCGGGTAAAAATAAAGGAAAACTTGGTGATAATGGTAAATTATCCGGTTCTTATATTAATGCAATAAAAACATTCAAGCCAGATTTCTTCTTATTTGAGAATGTCAAAGGGCTATGGAAAACTGCAAAACATAGGGCTTTTTACGAGGAATTAAAATCCGAGCTTTCCAATGACGGTTATATACTTACTGAGAATCTAATAAATGCAATTCAATTTGGTGCACCTCAAGACAGGGAAAGAATACTACTATTTGGCTTACACAAAGATGCAGCAGGGAAGTTAGGTATAAACTTTCATAGCAAATCAATGAAATTCGAATTCGGCGCTTTTGACTGGAATCTGAATGCAAGATATCCAAATAAATCTGCTTTTCAACATCTCTGGCCTGATACTGATGATTTTAATGAAGATTCGGTTCTTTTAAAACCCAAGAATATTATTGAAGAACTTACGGTGCAATATTGGTTTGAGAACAATAATGTAAGCAATCATCCTAATGCACAAAACTATTTCCAACCAAGAGCTGGATTGGAAAAATTTCAAGTAATCCGGGAAGGTGATGTAGCAAAAAAATCATATAAACGGTTACATAGGTGGCGGTATTCACCAACTGTTGCCTATGGCAATAATGAAGTGCATCTTCATCCGTATAAGTCCCGGCGTATTTCTGTTGCTGAAGCCTTGGCATTACAATCAATGCCAAAAAACTTTACACTGCCTGCAGGGATGTCACTCACCAATATGTTCAAAGGTATTGGTAATGGTGTTCCTTTTTTAGCAGCACTAAACATAGCAAAAACGATTAAAGATTTTTTAAGGAGTTGATATGCCTATCACTGCCCACAATCTTGTTCATTCTATAAATCAATTATCCAAACAGGTTCATTATAATTATATCAATCAATCAACATCAACAAAAGTCATTATTGAGAATGTTGTAATACCTGAAGGGCCAATTGTAATTAGCCGTTATGACCCTCAAAAAGGGGAAGGTCCGCATGATGCAAAAAAAAGTACTATTTCGCCGCAGATGATTTGGCGGGTGGCAAATGCAATTACCGAAAACTATCCAATAAACATTGATAGGGTCTTGGGGGCAAGTTATAATACGCGCTCTGTTTTAGAGACTTTATTAGCTCATACGCCGGAATTTTATTACTGTTTTCCAGGCCGTATTGAGAGTATCAGCTCTTCAACTGCTGTCAGGCCTGGGCACAAACATTTATTGTACAATCCAAACAATCCGCATACAGCAGGTACTATTCAAAGGATTGAAACAAATATTGTTATTTCTGAAATTCCGGCAATTGAAGCGGTTTATGATAGTGTAATAATTCCTGAAACTCAACCTGAAAATCAAATTGATATAAACATGCAACGAAGGCATGCACAAATTCAAATTGCATTACTTAAAATCGGGCTCCAACTTGGATCTAGGGTTTGGATTGCCCAAAATGACAGGGGTATGCAATACGAGGGTACCCGGATTGCTGAGATGGCAGGAGTAATTAATACACTTCATGATGAAAGATTGATAACTGCTTACGATGATGCAATACGTGCAGCATTAATGATTGATGTTATTTGGTTCCGGAATAGCCGTTTTATGCCAGCCGTTTTTGAAGTTGAACATTCAACAGGTGTTACATCAGGCTTGGCAAGGATGCAAAACTTTAAAGACAGGATCCCTGAAATCCGAACACGTTGGGTAATTGTCGCAAATAACGATTTACGGGAACAAGTATTTAGGTTAGCAAATCAACCTCAGTTTTTGTCATTAAATACAAAGTATATGTCATATACTTCTGTCGAGGAGTTATATTCGCTTTGCCAAAGAAGGCATATAACGGGTGTCACCGACGATTTTTTAGATTGTTTTATGGAAAGTTGTATTTCGTAGCATGGACAAAATATCACCTGCCAGAAGAAGCAAAAACATGCAAAAGATTAAAAGCAGGGATACAGTTCCGGAGTTACATATCCGTAAAATGATATTTGCAGAAGGATACCGGTATAGGTTGCATGTTAAAAACCTGCCTGGTAAGCCCGATATTGTTTTTCCCAAAAGAAAAAAAATTATTTTTGTGAATGGCTGTTTCTGGCATATGCACAATCTAAGTTCATGCAAAATTTCACATGTGCCAAAATCTAGAATTGATTTTTGGATGCCAAAATTATTAAGGAATGTAGAAAGGGATAAAACGAACTTGGCAAGGTTGAATGAATTAGGCTATAAAACGTTTGTAATTTGGGAGTGTGAAATAAATGGAAAAAATAAACTACTTGCCCGAATTAAGTCTTTTTTAGATGAGTAACTTTTAGTATACGCGTTAGTATTTAATTGCAAAGAAGACGAACGTGTTAACTCCATGTAATAGTGCACACTTCATTTAAGAAGGATTTGATTAAATTGTTCTTTCTACAAACAATACTTCATTCATGACTGACAAAAACATGATATCGGATTTTCTGGAATCTTTTATATTGGAGAAACCTTACGCAATAACGTATCATACATATGCAAATTAGAATATTCATTATTCTTGCTATCAATTATTAGCTGCAAATCAAGTAAATTCTATAATTGCATAAAAAATCAATCATTTACGCATTTTGTTTTTTGTAAAATACGGCAATTTTAGTAAGTTTAGGACTGTGTTTGAAATCCATTCTGCTAAAATGGATATTAGTGTGTCTGCATCTTGGTTACTCAATTCAAAAAATAAATATTTAATAGTATCTAAAGGTAGAGAATGTCGAATAATTTTTTAGATTATGTTCTCCGAATTCGTTTACCGATTACCCTCTTTGTCGTCGTGGTTGCATTTTCATTGACGTATTTTTTATCCCGGTCAGAACGGGACGGCGTTGGGTATTCTCCGGAACAACCAATTAAATTTTCCCATGCACTGCATGCAGGGCAAATGGGTATCGATTGCCAGTACTGCCATACAAGTGTTGAAAAATCGCGGCATGCCGGTATCCCGGCAGTTGGCACCTGTATGAATTGCCACACTCTGGCAAGAAAAGACAGGCCGGAAATTGTTAAACTGACTGACTATTATACAAAGAATGCCGCTTTATCCTGGAAAAGGATTCACCGGGTTCCCGACTATGCATATTTTAACCACGGTGCACACGTTAATAAAGGGATTCTTTGTGAGTCCTGTCATGGTGACGTTAAACAGATGGAAAAAGTGGCTCAAGTTAACCCATTCACTATGGGTGCCTGTTTGGACTGCCACCGGAATGCACAGGCAAAATTACCTTATTTAAAGAATGTGAAAAAAGGGCCCGAGTACTGCTGGGCCTGCCATCGTTAAGGAGTTGCAGCAATGAAAGAAAAACTACTTACCAGGAAAAATTTTTTCACCCTTACCGGTATCGGTGGGCTTGGATTTCTTGTATTCAAGCACACACCTATGAAAAGGTTTTTTACTAAAAACAACGGAAATACACCCGTGATTGAAATAAACCCCCTTGCAGTTAAACGTGATAACAGAGGAAAACTCAATGGCTGATAATACGAATATGCAAGAAAACTATTGGAAAAGTATTGAAGAGTTGCAGGGGGATGAACTCCTCAAGGAAGCACGCCACCAAGAATTTACTGAAGGCGTAAAAGAAGAATTTGACCCGCAGAAAAGCCTTTTAGGGCTTTCGAGAAGAAAATTTCTTGCGCTCATCGGTACTTCGGCAGCACTTGCAAGCGCGGGCTGTACAGATTATCCGGATAAAGGCGAGATTGTTCCCTATAACCGCAAACCCGAAGAAATTATGCTTGGCAGGCCTAATTATTATGCCTCGACCTGCGGTTCATGTGCCAACTCCTGCGGCGTTTTAATTAAAACCCGTGAAGGCCGCCCGATTAAAGTTGATGGTAACCCGGATCACCCTGTTAATCAGGGAAAAGTTTGCGCGAAAGGCCAGGCTGCAGTGCTTAACCTGTATGATCCATCGAGAATTGTTGAGCCATATTTAATGCGCTCCGGTAAACCCGAAATAACCACGTGGCAGGTTGCTGATACCGCGGTACTTGATGCTT
>JACPGF010000245.1:9330-12135 GCA_016182615.1 Ignavibacteriales bacterium | reverse complement strand
TGTACCATAAAGAACTCGGCAGAGGAGAGGCGTTGCTAAAAGAATTGCAGGAAATGGTGCTTGAGTCAGGACACGTGCGAAAGGGTGAACTCGTGCTTTTTACCGCGGGTGCGCCATATTCAGACCAAGGCCGTTTGAACTGGCTGAAATTCGCTAAAATATAATTTTTAGCAGCATGTACATTTTATCCCGGGTAGTAGCCTTTGGCCTGCCCGGGACATTTTTTTGCAAACCACAATTGACTTTATAAGCCCAACTTCACGCAATTGTTCAAAGCAATATCTTTGCATTTGAGAAAATCCATGCCCCAGTCGGGGCAAAACAACTTTAGCAACTGGCTCCCCCCCCCGTATTTGGCGTGCCGTCAGGTATGCGATAAATGAATAATAAAGTGGAGATAGGATAAACAACCTACCGCTCAATTACCAAAATGTAGATACTTTAAATAAGGAGATTTATTCCCCTCTGTTGTAAATTGTTTTTCCTACCCGGCGAATATGCTCTTTTAACTCAATATTTTCAATAGTCTCAAACATTGATATATCTGTCTTATAAGATAAATTCAATTCATCTATGTTATGCATAATAGCTGTAAGAGTTGTGTAAGAGATATTACCGCCCGTTAGTGTAAGGTCAATATCGGAACCCGGTTTAAAATTGCCTTTCGCCCTTGATCCATAAATTATGGCACTTTCAACTTCCGGAAACTTTTCAATAACACTACATAACTTTTGTATATCTTCACTCCGGAGTCCCAAGGCAGTCATACAATTTTATCATTTTGGGTAATTTTAAAAAACTCAAGTGTAAATACATTTTTTAGATTTAAAAACAGCCTGAAATAATCTCCCCTTACCCGGCCTGCAACTTTCTCAGTTATCTCTTCACTATATGTATGGGAACTGAGCGAACGGCTTTGTATCATTTCCATCCACAGGTCTCCCTCCTTAATTAGGCCACGGTTAAAGGCAAGCCTGAATGCATCACGGCTGCCTTGTATTTCCGTCTCTCCCTGATAAATGTAAAAATCCTTTATCAGGTTCCAAGACAGTTCATACGTGTATTCAAATACCTGAATAAGTCCCTGTTCTTCCAGCTCGTTCAAGTCGCCTTTTTTTAGGAACTTATCAAGCTGGTTCAGTGCTTTCTGATAGTTGTGGAATCTTTGTATCCACCGGATATCGGTTGTTTCCAATTTATACCTCAATTATGAATTGTGCATGATGAATTATAAATGCGATAATGTGAGTCAACCTAGTAATGATATTAGACTATACCCTTACCATCTGGAATCTCACACGCGATCCGGATTCAAGCCACATTCAGTGCAACAAATTTACAACTCAAAACTCATAACTCAAAACTCATAACTCATAATTCTTAGCCCTCCCGGTTTTTCCTGACTTCTTTTTTTACTAACTTGCTAGTTATGATTCCCACAATCCGCAATGCTGTGTACAAAGGGCATTTCTTTCACTTTTTTAATAAAAGAGCACATTTTTACCGGATTTGATGGAATTATTACAACATTACTGATGTTTATAAAGTGTTATTACAATAGGAAATATATGATTGACGAAAAATCAGCAGAAAAAAAAATACACGAAATTGAAAATGAAGAGTGGCTATACTCTTTAGATTATGTACTAAAAAACGGCGGTCCTGAACGCGTTATCGAAATTTTGCAACAACTGCAAATCCGTGCACATAAAGCAGGGGTCGAATTACCATTTACCGCTAATACACCATATATCAATACCATTACCAGAGAAAAGCAGCCACCCTACCCCGGTGACCGTGAAATCGAGAGAAGAATTAAAAGCATTATCCGCTGGAACGCTATGGCAATGGTTGTCCGCGCCAATAAAAACGACAGCGGCGTCGGCGGGCATATCTCTACTTACGCTTCAGCAGCCACCTTGTACGAGATTGGCTATAATCACTTTTTCAAAGGCAAAGGTGATGATTATGACGGCGACCAGATTTTTTTTCAAGGGCATGCCTCACCCGGTATTTATGCCCGGGCATTTCTTGAAGGACGGATAAATCAGGAACAGCTTGTCAATTTCAGGCGCGACCTGAAACCCGGTGGCGGATTAACTTCGTACCCACATCCTTGGCTGATGCCGAATTTTTGGGAATATCCTACCGTCTCTATGGGTCTTGGCCCGCTCATGGCTATTTATCAGGCGCGGTTTAACCGCTACCTTGAAGACCGCGGACTGAAACAGGATAAAAACAACAAAGTATGGGCTTTTTTAGGTGACGGTGAAACCGATGAGCCTGAAACACTCGGCGCCATTAACTTAGCAAGCCGTGAAAAACTGGACAACCTGATTTTTGTTATTAATTGTAACCTGCAGCGGCTCGATGGACCGGTGCGCGGTAACGGAAAAATCATACAGGAGCTTGAAGCCGCGTTCCGTGGTGCTGGCTGGAATGTTATTAAAGTTGTCTGGGGTACCGATTGGGATCCACTGCTTGCAATGGATAGTAAAGGCAAACTGGTTAAACGCATGAACGAGGTTGTTGATGGGCAGTACCAGAAATTTTCCGTTGAGTCAGGTGCGTATTTCCGTGGCGAGTTTTTTGGCGGTGACCCCGATTTAATGGAAATCTCCAATACCCTAACCGATGAGCAGCTGCGGAAAATGAAACGTGGCGGTCATGACCCGGAAAAAGTGTTTGCAGCATACAAAGCAGCCACCGAACATAAAGGGCAGCCAACGGTAATCCTTGCAAAAACCATAAAAGGTTACGGTTTGGGCGAAAGCGGCGAAGGCAAGAATATTACCCATCAGCAGA
>JACPGF010000245.1:0-9283 GCA_016182615.1 Ignavibacteriales bacterium | reverse complement strand
GAACGAGGATGAATTACGCGAGTTTAGGACACGCTTCGGTATCCCTATCTCCGATGAAGATGTAGCTGCAGCACCTTTCTACAAACCTGCAGATGACAGCCCCGAGATGGTTTATTTGCGTGACCGTCGTGTTAAACTTGGCGGACCGGTTCCAAGCAGAAGAACCGATGTACGGCCTATCAAAACACCTCCCGAAGAAGTGTTCCAGGAGTTTTATCATGGCACCGACGGCAGGGATGTTTCCTCAACCATGGTTTTCGTGCGTATTCTGGCAAAACTGTTACGTGACCGCGAGATTGGAAAATTTATCGTTCCTATCGTTCCCGATGAAGCCCGTACTTTTGGTATGGAAGCTTTGTTCAGGCAGATTGGTATATACTCGCATGTTGGCCAGTTGTATGAACCTGTGGATAAAGATAGTTTACTGTATTATAAAGAAGCACAAAACGGCCAGATACTTGAAGAAGGTATTAACGAAGCCGGGGGTATGTCATCGTTTATTGCCGCTGGAACATCATATGCAAATCACGGCGTTAATATGATTCCTTTCTTTATCTATTATTCCATGTTCGGTTTCCAGCGTATTGGCGACCTTGTATGGGCTGCTGCCGATATGTCCGTTAAAGGCTTTTTAGTTGGCGGTACTGCAGGCAGAACCACGCTGAACGGCGAAGGATTACAGCATCAGGACGGGCACAGCCACCTGCTTGCCTATCCCGTGCCGAACCTTATGGCTTACGACCCTGCATTTGCTTATGAACTTGCTGTTATCATCCGTGAAGGCATAAGAAGGATGTACGAGGAGCAGGAAAAGATATTCTATTATCTAACTGTTATGAATGAAAACTATCCGATGCCGCCGATGCCGGAAGGCTGTAAAGAAGGCATCCTGAAAGGCATGTACCGTTTTCATGCTTCAGAAATGAAAGCGCCGAAATTCAGGGCAAATCTCTTTGGTTCGGGAACCATACTGAATGAAGTTATTAAAGCGCAGGCTTTACTTGAAAAATATGATGTTGCCGCAGATATTTACAGTGTAACAAGTTACAAGGAGGTTCGCCGCGATGCAATGGATTGTGAACGCTGGAACCTGCTGCACCCTGCTGAAAAGCCGAAAGTGCCGTATATCAGCTCACTGTTTACACAAAACAATGATGCGGTTTTTGTTGCTGCTTCCGACTATGTTAAAACCTTACCTGATTCAATAGCGAAATGGCTGCCGAAAAACCTGCTTGCACTTGGCACCGATGGTTTTGGCAGAAGCGAAGGCAGACCCGAACTGCGTGAATTCTTCGAAGTGGATGCACGTTTTGTTGCTTTAGGCGCGTTATCCCAATTAATGCGTGAAGGTAAAATAAAAGCCTCCGCGGTTAATAAGGCAATGAAAGATTTCGGCATCAACCCCGATAAACTTAACCCGATGGTAAGTTAAACCCATTTTTTTAGTTTTTATTGACTTTCAAGCCCGGCAATTGCCGGGCTTTTTATTTTATGTAAAAAATCAAAAATGTGGCTTTACAATTCCAAAAGTTATTTTATAACCACCCCGAGTTCAGTAACGGTAAATAGTTTTTTGTTTATTTTGTGAGATGAATAAATACTCTTTTACATACTCTCAAGGGAAATCCACCTGTGAAATTATCGACTAAAAAATATCAAAACTTATTCAAGCCTATTATTGGGATGCCTGTTTCCCTGGCATGGAAGGGATATGATTCTTCCATGTTTCTAGAACTTGGGGAGCTTCATACAAATGAAAAAACGAATAGCCGACACCTTTTGGGGGAAGTATGTATTTGCCCAGCCTTTGAATGGATAATTGCATGTGATAACAGAATTATTTGTGGCAGGGAAGATAAAATGGCTTCGCTTGAAAATGGGATTAAGCTTTTACAAGGACGGACAGTAACCGGAATTTCTGTTGCTGATCCTATCCCAGAACTTTTAGTTAATTTTTCCGGTGGTTATAATGTTAGGTCTGTACAAATGCGGACTGGTGAGCCGGAGTGGACTATCAGGTATTTCAATGGTAAATTCATTAGGGTTTACAATGGGAAGCTGTTAATAAGCAATGAGTCTGAAAGGCTTGAGAAGCTTGAGATGTGGGAAAATGAAGATATGCAATTATCGGATGACGCAGCCTCACGTTGGGGCATCCCAATAGAATTACCCAAAAGTGGTGATTGTATAGATTGTAAATGCTTTGCCCGTCTCGATGGTAGTTTCAGTTTTCTCGATTATGGAGTTTGTTCAAACGCCAAGGGTGTTTTTGATAGCAAAGTGGTACACTTTACAAGTGGCTGCCGTGCATTTTTGGTTTAAAGTTGCATAGAATCGATACTGGAATTCGTCATTTTTCAATCAATATCATACGAAAGGCAGGCAGGATACTCTTATTACGTAAGGTCTTAAAACATCCAAAAGCCTGATTAATTTTGAACATTTCATTTGAAGAATTTAATGATTTAGTAAAACCGCTTATTGGGAAGCCGGTATCCTTGGCATGGAAGGGGCATGGAACGGCTCTTTTTTTAGAGATTGGCATGCTAAGAGCGCTTAAGGATCGAAATCAGAACATTCCCGATGGAGAGGTTTGTATCAGCCCCGATTTTGAATGGAGAATTGAATTTGAAAAAAGGGTTCTCTGCGGCAGTTCCAACTGGATTCCTTTTATCGAGGAAAAGTTAAAAATGCTGGAGGGCCTTGAAATTTTAGGAATCAGCGTTGACCCCGTCACATTGGAATTGGAGATTAAGCTTACTAATGATTTAATTGTGCGGGCAATTAAGCTCACCAAAGGCGACCCGGACTGGACGATAAGATATTTGGATGATAACTATATCTCTGTAGAAAACAGCTGCCTCTTCTATCAAAATGATAACGACCCACCCGATGAAGTCGATGGTGAGCTTGAGGCTCGTGAAAAAGAAATCATACGTCATGGTCATGAAACGTATGACCGGTGGAGTGCCATAACACTCGCCCCCAAAAGGGGTAAATGTGATGACTGCAAATTCTACATCAGAATAGATAGTGATTCATTTATAAATGATTTTGGCATCTGCTCCAATCAATACAGTGCTTTTGATGGAAAAGCCGTTTATAGTAGTAGCGGCTGCCCTGCTTTCGTGGAGTAATCATGCCGCTTATAATCGGTTGCATGCACTGAGATTTAACCCTTCTGAGAGATATTCAGTATGCTAAATAATTTTCTATCGTTCCAAAGACCGCTGCTGAAAGTGAAAGAACCACATAACTGAGGCTAAAAAATCATTCACGATATCCTTCACTTTAATTCAAACAGAAGGTATTATGTAATTATCTTCCCCTTTAACTACTCATCGTTCAACACTCATCACTGCTTATGTCCTTATTCCGTATATTCGGTATATGAAAAAATTTTACTTCGCACTACACAAACCCTATAATGTTCTGTGCCAGTTTACCGATAAAGCAGGCCGTCCTGTGCTGAAGAGCCTTTATAATTTTCCCGCTGAAGTTTATCCTGTCGGCAGATTGGATATGGACAGCGAGGGACTGATATTGCTGACAAATGATAAGCCACTCACCGATTTACTCTTAAACCCCAAGTACCGGCACGAGCGTGAATACACCGTTTTTGTTGAGGGTGTGCCGGATGAAGCTGCACTGCAAAAATTGCGGCAGGGAGTAATCATCGAAGGTAAGAAAACATTGCCCGCTAAAGCTGAGGCTATTGAGAAACCTGCATTTGTCGATTTCCGCGTACCTCCCATGCACCTGAAACCATCACTCACCTATTCATGGATAAGCCTTACCTTGACTGAAGGCCGGAACAGGCAGGTACGCAAAATGACAGCCAATGTCGGGCTCCCCACTGTTCGGTTAATCCGTAATCGCATTGAGAATATCAACATAGAAGGTTTGGCCTGTGGCAGTGTGCGCGAGTTACGAGCGAAAGAAGTGGCAACGCTCTACAAGCGTTTGGAGCTGTAGCGCGAAGCGCAGCTTCGCAAAGCCTGCCCGGATATAACCGGAACACCCGGAAAACTATGTAGCGCGAGGTGCAGCTTCGCAAAGCACGCCCGGATATAATAGAAGTGCCCGGAAAAACATAGTAAGGTTTATAGTTTGCCCGGCATGTGTTTTACTCCTGAAAAGCTGTACGAAGCTGCGCTTCGAGCTACAGCCGAAGAGCCGATTTGCTAAGAAAACCCTTCGATAACAATTCTCAACAGTTGCGGTTTGTTAACAAAATTCAACGTTTTTTTTATTGTGCCACGTCAAAAAAGTTAAATAAATTAGGGTATGTGTTTTGTGAAATCTCACACTAATTACTCCGCGGTCTTAATACTCTCGTATTGTGCTCCCGGGAAATTTTTTTTAACATATCTAAGGTTGTGCATGAGAAAACTTTTCTCTTTGCTTTTTCTATTCTTGATAGCTGTAGCAGGTATCAAAGCTGAAACACCACAAGGCGTAACGTTACACAAAAACTCCGGTGGTTACCTCGTGAACTTTTCACTGCCTTCATATTCCTTCGAAACGGTTCAAGCTAACCGCGGGGAATATCTTAAAATCAACATCGCAGATTACGGTATCACCAATGAAATTGGCCTGCCGCAGCTACCGCAAGTATCGTTCTTTCTCGCTATCCCCGAAACAGAAAATACCGTAACGACGGATATTAAATCTTTAAAAACCGGGATCAGCGTTCTGGAACAAAAAATTTACCCTTTCCAGATGCCTTGGCAAAAGAACCGTCCTCTCAGCGAGCGGCCGTTTAGTTTTAATGCCGGTTACTATAAAAGTACGGGCATTAAAAATACACCGGTCACCGTCTCTGAGCCATTCTATCTTGGTGGTGTTAAGGGTGTCCGGGTTACCATATATCCTTTCAGCTATTCCCCGGTTGAAAATAAACTCACCATAACTGAAAAAACTTCATTTCAACTTTTGGTAAAAGGTGAATTGCAATTACAGAACACGCACTCTGAAACCTTTAATCGGTTTTTAAACAGCGTATTTGTTAATTACACAGGGTATACTAGCAAAGCCGCTATTAATTATCTAATTATTACTGCCCCGGAATTCGAGGCAGGCTTAGCGCCGTTTGTTTCTTTCAAAACCACGCAAGGATATAATGTTTCCGTTGTAACGACAGCCGTTGCAGGCACAAACACCGCGGCCATTAAAACCTTTATCACCAACAGATATAATGACCCTTTGCAAAAACCTGAATATATATTGCTTGTTGGTGATGTGGATAAAATTCCTAATTGGACGGGAACCGGTTCCGATTCTCCTCCGACGGATTTGAATTACAGTTTACTTGTTGGCAACGACATGTTTGCTGATATTTTTGTCGGACGTTTCCCAATAACAACGCCAACCGAGTTAAGCAATATTATCAACAAATCCATTTACATGGAAAGTTATATTGCTACATTGGCAAAAAACAATGTGTTTATGGCTTCTACTGATAACTATGATATTTCCGAGGGAACACATAACTTTGTTATTGACACGTACTTTCAGCCCAATAGTTACAATAACCTTAAACTGTACACGCACACCTATAATGCCACCACGCAGCAATTACGCGATGCTTTAAATGCAAATAAATTGTTTGCCATTTATTCAGGCCACGGCTCGACAACTTCATGGGCAGACGGTCCGGTATTCTCGCAGAGTGATGTACGCGGATTAACCAACACGGTTTTCCCGTTTGTTTATTCTTTTGCATGTATTACCGGCTCCTATCAATCAAGCGAGTGTTTTGCTGAGACTTGGATAAGGATCCCTAAAGCAGGTGCTACTTTTTATGGTTCATCAGTTAACTCGTTCTGGGACGAGGATGACATTCTTGAAAGACGCTTGATTAAAGCCTTATTCGACGATAACGTTGCAAAAGTTACCCCGATGATGGACAAAGCAAAAGTATATTTCGTGCAGCAGTACGGCTCACTTACTACCGATGTAAAACGTTATCTTGAAATGTACAACCTGATGGGCGACCCCTCTTTGCCGACAAAGAAAGTGATTCCTCCGGACAATACACCTCCGGCAGCAATTACCAATCTGGCCGCGGGTGAACCGACGTCTTCATCGTTGAAGCTTACATGGACAGCCCCTTACGATTCAACATTTGGCGGTATTGCCTCGTACGATATCCGTTACTCTACATCTATGATTGATACGTTGAATTTTAACAGCGCGCCTTATTACGCGCTTGCGGCTTCCGATTCTGCAGGAACACCAAAATCATTTGTTGTTGACAGTTTACAAGCCGGGACAACATATTATTTTGCAGTTAAATCACGCGATATCTGGAACAATGTTTCACCAATTTCAAACATTGCAACAAGTGCAACTCTGGCACCTCCGGTTATTTTAGCAACTCCTGACAGCCTTAGCGCGACAATTAATGTACAGGCAACCATTACCGACAGTATTATTATTAAAAATAATGCAGGTGTGCCGTCAACATTAAACTATAGCGCTGAACTGGTTAACAATACTTTCCCCGGTAAAGTGCAGTTTGCTGTTGTGCCAATGAAAAATGCAGATGAGAAAACCAATTCCGAGAAAAGTGATAAACCCGAAATTAATTTCGGCCAGTCAGTAAAAGGACAAGGCGGCCCTGACACATTCGGCTACGAATGGATTGACAGCGATGAGCCGAACGGCCCTCAATATATTTGGAATGACATTTCAACAACCGGTACATTAGCCAGTAACTGGATTGCAACCGGTACGTTTGAACCGAAAGATGAAGGTTATGTTGGACCCATTGAACTGGGTTTCAACTTCAAGTTTTACGGTCAGACGAAATCACAAATCTATGTATCGAGTGATGGAGTTATTCTGTTCGCGGCTCCCACAACGAACATTTATTCCAACACATCCATACCGACAGCGTCTGAACCGAATAGCATGATTGCACCATTCTGGGATGATCTTGACGGCAGAACGCAGGGAACAGTACATTACAAACAAGAAGGCAGCCGATTTATTGTTCAGTTCACCAACTGGCAAAAATATTCCGCAACCGGCTCACTGACCTTTCAGGTTGTCATGTATTCCAGCGGAAAAATTATTGTTTATTACAATAATATGAATGCGACCTTGAATGGTGCAACCGTTGGCATCGAAAACGGTGCAGGTACCGATGGATTGCAAGTTGCCTACGATGCAACATATGTAAAAAACAATCTCGCTGTTAAAATTGCCGCTGAACCAGACTGGATTACAGCAACCAATTTGGCTGGAATGTTATACACCGGTAACAGTGCCGCGCTGCGTTTAACGCTCCGCTCCGAAGATTATCCGGTTGGTGCTTACAGAATGGTTGTCCGTATAAAGAGCAACGATCCTCAGCATACAGTTGTTGACGTTCCGGTAAATATGACAATCGTGAATACACAGATCCCGGTAACCGTTCTTGCTCCAAACGGCGGTGAAAACTGGGCAGTTGCTTCACAGAAAAATATAACATGGAACAGCAACGGCGTTACCAATGTTGACATAAAATATTCAACCGATAACGGAACAAACTGGCTTTCAGTTGCCTCCGGCATCACAGCTTCTGCCGGAACATATGCATGGACTGTTCCAAATACCTCTTCAACGCAGTGCAAGGTTAAAATTATCAATGCAGCAAACGCAGCAGTATTTGATGAAAGCAACAACACTTTCACCATTTCACAGGGCCCGGTTCCTACCGGCTGGCAGGCAGTTGTTAATGTAAAAGATAACGGCAACATGAACAAGGATATGACCTTTGGACTTTCTTCGATCGGCACAAATGGTATTGATCCTGCTCTTGGTGAAGTATCATTACCACCAGCACCGCCAACAGGGGTTTTTGATACCCGTTTTGAGTTACCTGTTACACCGCTGGATTATTCACTTGTTGATTTCAGAAAAGACACGCTGCAAAGTGCAGCATGGATTATCAAGTTCCAGCCAAGTACCGCGGGATATCCTGTTATACTGACATGGAATGCAGCAGCACTGCCACAGGGAAGCTTTTTACTGAAAGATATGATTACCGGAGCAATCGTTAATGTTGATATGAAAACTCTATCAACATACAGTTTAACTAACACCGGTATCACCGCTCTAAAAATCGAATATACAAAACAGCTTAGCATGCCGATGACCATGAATGATGGTTGGAATATGTTTGCCATGCCGCTTGTTGCATCAAACATGACGGTAGCGACCTTGTTCCCGCAGGCAACCTCATCAGTATTCCTTTATAACAGCGGTTATACTCCGGTAACGGATGTAATTGTTGGTAAAGGTTACTGGGTTCGTTACCCGGCAGCATCTACAACTATTACCGGTAATCCGGCTGGTTTAAGTACTGTTACATTAAATGCCGGCTGGAACCTTATCGGCGTTTATCATCAGAGCATCCCGGTAAGTGGTTTAACTACTACGCCGGCAGGTATCGTCAACTCGGCATACTTTAGTTTTGAAGCAGGTTACCAGACAGCCACAACTCTTACACCATGCAAAGCATACTGGGTACGCACTTCGCAGGCAGGTGTTTTGAACCTAAACGCAACTACGGCAAAAGGTTCAGACAATGCAATTGTCCTTTCACCTGAAAAAGATTGGAACCGTATTGTAATTACCGATGCCAGCGGCGCAACACAAACACTGTATGCTGCGGCAAAAGGCAGCGAATCTGTAGTAAGCGGATTTGCATTGCCCCCAACTCCCCCCGAAGGTGTCTTTGATGTCCGTTTTACCTCTGATAAAAATGCGGAAGTAATTGGTGCAAAGGCTCAGTATATCCGCCTGTCCGGTGCACAGTATCCTGTAACTGTACAAGTGCAGGGCTCCGAATTGATGCTGACCGATGCAGCAACCGATGGAAAACTGATAAACAGCACCCTGAAGCAAGGTGCAAAAGTTAGCATTAGCAATAATCAGGTAACTGTTCTCGGTTTAAGTGCAGTTGCCAGTCCGGTTAGTTTTGAATTGATGCAGAACTATCCGAACCCGGTTAATCCAAGCACCTCGATCCGTTTCGGTTTACCTGAGAAATCGAAGGTTACCTTAACTATATACAATCAACTTGGTGAGCAGGTAGCAGTGCTCCTAAACGGTGAAAAAGAAGCCGGGTATCACACTATCGAGTGGAACGCAGCCGCTCAGGTATCAGGCGTCTATTTCTATGAACTGAAAACAGAAAAAACAACATCTATAAAGAAATTAATTCTGATGAAATAATTTCTGTTTTTAGAAGATTAACAAATGCCGGACTTGTTCCGGCATTTGTGTTTTAAAG
>JACPGF010000244.1 GCA_016182615.1 Ignavibacteriales bacterium | reverse complement strand
TCCCGTTAAGAAACGAAAGGTACGATTGTATCTTATTCCCGTTTTTCATAAGAATTAACAACTGTTCTTTTCCTGAATTCAGGAAATCGTAACAGTACGTGGTTAGATAGTTCTTTTTTGCATCGATTACCCGGTAAATATTCTGCATTTCCTTTTTAACTGTTGAAAATAACTGCCATTTGATTGTGTCTGCATTTACACCAATAAACACAACATCTCCGTTTCTTAAAACAGAAACTTGCGCTACCATTTCACCGGACGCAATGGAGGTTATTTTTCGAATTGATAAAATAGTATCTGATTCAATCTGCTTACTGAAAATATCCCGGCCGTTTTTTAAAATACATGTTATCGTTTTTTTTCCATTGAAATCGGTTTGACCATAAGCAAGCAGGGTACCACCCAAATTTAACTCACTACGTACTGAAACAAAAGAATGGAAATTAGTATTAACGATTTGTACTTTCCCGCTTTTTTGCTCAAAAATAAAGAATGATTTATTAAGTTTGTCTTTATCCACAACCAAAACTGCATTGCCCGGTCTGAATAAAGGGACTTCATACAAAAGCCCCGGTATGCCAACTTTGTTTCTAATATAGAGTTTTAACAAATCATTATAATTGTCAACAATACCAATATCCTCTATGCCATCATTGCCAATATCACTAAAAAATGGAAGGATATTATTTGTACTTGCCGCGAAATTAAAAGATTTTGCAAAGGTGGTAACATGGTGGATAAAAACCATTTTACCATCGTTAGTTAATAAAGCCAAAGCATTTGTGAATTTTGAATAAAACGGGGCAATAGCAATTACCTTCCTGTCTTCCGAATAAGTTACCGGCGGATAAAACAAAAAATTCTCTTTATGCAATAATACCGTTACTCCGGAACAGTCTTGCACCGTGTAAGCAATATCAATTTTCCCGTCACGGTTAAAATCACTGAAGCACATCTGAGACACCGGTTTACCAATCGATATCATTTTAACCGTATTGTACGAATGGACAGAATCACCAATGAGAATTGAAATACCATTTTCAGTCGAGTAAATAATCTCCGGGTTCCCGTCAGAATTCAAATCGAAAGTTTGTAAACTTCCGAGACTGCCGTTAACCGGTAAAATTTTTGAAAAACGGAACGAATTTTTGGAATTATTATAAAAGATTGAAATGGCATCATTTTTAATGTCGTAAGTACAAATATCAGTGTATGAATCCGTATTATAGTCACCGATGGTTAATTCAGGGAAAATTCCGTTTTGAATTATCGACTTATACTTGTGCGCAACTCCATCAGGACTAAATGTGGTTATCCCGGATTGCCCGCTTCCATTTATAATAGCTATACTGCCTTGATTATGTTTGCCGGATACTACATTTATCCTTCCCGGGAAATAATCCACCTGATTGACATTTTTCAAAACGGGAATACCAGCCTTGCTTAATTGCAAAGTACCATAGCTTTTCTGTTTGGATGAGATAAACACCATCTCACCTGAAATTGATTTATTAACATACGCTGTTGCCGACATTTTACTAGCAATAAAGCCACTATACATAGATTGAAATGTAAGTGCCTCCTTCCCGGCAAAAGTAGAGATTAATCCGGAATTTGTATTATAGAGTAACAAATCGGTGTATGCATCGTCGTTAAAGCTAACCGGAACGAATTTGGTAAATTTCTTCCCAAGATCAATTTCGGAGACCCTGCCAAATCCGTTTATTGGTACCTGTCCAAAAACAGTAAATCTGCTTAAGAGGAAGATAACAAACAAGAAGTGGGTTGCTTTAATTGCGGTTCTGAAGTCTTTGGTTCCTGCGCTGTAAGGCTTTGTCATATCTTCGTATTTCATCCTCAGATTCAGGCAAAACAGGCTTCGCGATAACCGGCTTCCCTTCCCTGTCAACACACACAAAAGTCAGGTAGGCAGAATTAGAATGGAGCCTGATTCTTTCCTGATACGCATCTTTGAAAACTTTAACTCCGATTTCCATTGATGTATTGAATACACGGTTGACACTTGCATGTAAAGTAACCACTTCACCTAGTTTAATGGGGTAGTGAAAATCAATTCTATCAACAGAGGCGGTAACACAAGGCAAACCGTTCAGTTTGTAACCGGCAAGTGCCGCGCAAATATCTATCCAATGCATCAGTTGACCGCCTAGCAAATTACCAAGTTGATTGGTATGCTGTGGTAAAACAAGTTCGGTCATTTGCACGGCGGTTTCTGCTACCTTTACCATACCCATTATTTACTAACCACAGGTTCAATTTCTAACGTTTTCTGCAATTCCTTTACAGATACAATTTGCTCATTCTCCGGATAGCGTGAAATAAACAGTTCAATTTCCTGGCGGGCTTCTACCACTCTGTTCTTTTGCACAAGCAATAATATTTTTTTGTATAAGGCTTCCGGTGCAAATTTTGTATCATGAAATGCTTCGGCAACTTTAGCATACCCGTTAATAGCTGCAGTGTAATATTCCATCCGCTCGTAAATTTTAGCGTTGTTAAATTCTTTTTCAGCAAGTTTAAGGTAGAGTGTTTTTATTTTTCCTTCAGCCTCGGCAACTTTTGTATCAGCGGGAAAGAAATCGATAAATGCCTGAAATTCTTCAATGGATTTTTTTGTATATTTTTGGTCTAAAGGCGACGGCGGCGATAATTGTTCATAACAAGACGCGAGCATAAACTGCGACTCTGACAAATACGGGCTTGCAGGCATGTTTTTAATCAGCTTGCTGAATTCGTATGCGCCTAATAAATATTCTTTTCGTTTCATATGCGATTGCGCAAGATAATACTGCGCATCATCGCTAAATTCACTTCCCGGATATTGTAACAAAAATCCTTCAAATTCTTTTACCGACATTTCATATTCTTCATCAGTAAAAAATTTTAGCGCGTAATTATATCTGGCTTCAGGAGAGAGTGAAGCAACATCTACTGTGGCTGCACAACCAATTAAAAACAATAATACCGGGACAACTAAGAGTAACTTTTTCATTTCACCTTAAATTTCATTCGTAAACCATTAAAAATAATTGAATTATGACTATATTGAAAGATATTTTTCTATGTACTAACGATTATTTTTCCCACAAGCAAATAATACTATGAGCAGTGTAAAAAGTACTGTCAATTTACCCGGAGGTTTCTCAAAACCATTCTGGGTGGCAAACATTATGGAACTGTTTGAGCGGTTAGCCTATTACGGGCAGGCAACAATTCTCAGTTTGTTTCTCCGCAACCAGTTAAAATTCAGTGAGGCTGAGGCAGGCAGCTTATCTTCTATTTTCGGCGGGCTTATTTATATGCTGCCGATTTTTGCAGGAGCAATTGCCGATAAAATCGGGTTTAAAAAAGCATTCTCGTTTGCATTTTTTGTTCTTGCAATAGGCTATTTTCTTATTGGAGCCTCAGGGATACCGGCATTTAGCGGTTTTTATAACAGTTTAGGCCTTTATACTTCGCTAACAATTGTCTTTATTTTTACTGCAATTGGCGGTTCTTTTATAAAACCAAGTGTACTGGGTACGGTTGCATTTACTACCGATAGTTCAAATAAATCAGCCGGATATGCAATTTATTATTGGCTTGTTAATATCGGAGCGGCAATAGGGCCATTTATCGCTTTTTTTGTAAGGGATATTTTCGGGTTATCATTTGTATATATCGTTTCTGCAGTCAGTTGTGCCCTTATGTTCGTTACTACCCTGCTGTTGTTTGACGAGCCACAGGTAAAATCTGATTCGAATGGAAAAAGTATCAAAACACTTTTAATTGACTTATTCAGTGTCTTATTGAATGTCAAATTTATGTCACTTTTGCTTATATATTCGCTCTATTGGATTTTATTCTGGCAAATTTTTATTGTTATACCATTTTATGTCGATGATTTCATCTCGCACACCGCGCCGACCGAATTGTTAATTTCTATTGGAGCCTGGACAATTATAGTTTTCCAAATTCCGGTAAATAAACTTACAAAGCATCTTAAAACAACAACTGCAATAATTATTGGATTTGCATTAGCGGCAGCATGTTGGTTGCTAGCATATCTGGCATTACCGGTATTTTCACAATCGTATATAAACCTTTTTGGTTATAATATACACATGGGCCTTATTATAATAGGTTTGGGCATTTTTATATTTTCGATTGGCGAGCAAATTCAAGCACCACGGTTTTACGAGTATATTGCAGATATTGCCCCCAGAGGACAAGAAGCTTTATTCCAGGGCTACGCATTTTTGCCAATCGCAATTGCATGGGGCTTCGGAGGTTCACTTGGCGGCTGGTTTTATGGAATCTTTGTCAAACAGGCAAATAACCCTTCAGCGCTTTTTTCCGTGATGTTAGGAATTGGAATTCTTGCCCTTGTATTAATTAGTGTTTTTGCAAAATTAACAAATTCAAAAAAACCGGAGTAGTATTTGTATGAGTGAACAAAAAACCTCATTTATTGAAACTGTAAAATCCTTTCCAAAAAACTTTTGGGTTGTCATCATCATGGAGTTTTTTGAACGCGGCTCCTATTATGGCGTTATGTCGGTTCTCTCCATATACTTAGTGCTGGATCAGGCTCAGGGTGGGCTTGGGTTTAGTAAACAAAGCGTTGGAGCCATAAAAAGCACAATACAACCCCTCTTGTATATCCTCCCGATTTTATCGGGGGCACTTTCGGACAGATTTGGTTACCGAAAAACTTTATTTTTTGCATTCACTGTAATGAGCTCAGGTTACCTTCTTACCAGCCAAATGACTGAATACAGTCTTGTTTTTGTTAGT
>JACPGF010000250.1:19671-21407 GCA_016182615.1 Ignavibacteriales bacterium | reverse complement strand
TGTTATATTACGTGAAGGTTATACGGACGAAGATGAATATTATTGGATTTGCAAATCTTGCTTTGAAGATTTCAGGGATATGTTTAAATGGAAAGAAATAGAAATTTATTAGTTGTTTTTATTAGTTACCAAGCTGGCAAAACAAGAATAGAATAAATAAAACATACTTCTTTACACTGAATTATAAAAACTAATTACTTTAATTCTCTACGAACCACAAAATCCTAAACTTTAGGGTATCTTTGATAAATGCAGTCACTGCGAAAAACGACGTTAATTGACCGCTCAATTCAACTGAGCAGCTTCGTGTTTTATGTGGCGTGTTTCATTCGTTTTTGCCGGATAGAAATATGCCCGGCGTGTGGCTTACATCCGGTTTCACCTTGATCCTAATAAACAATTTTCTGGGCCAATTACAACCCGGCAAGCACCGCCTCAAGTCTATCAAAATTTTCTTCATTCTTTTCGACGATAAAATCCCGTAATTGCGCGCACAACTCAACCGATTTGAAAATCATCCGGTACGTGATTTTTGTTATTCCTTCTTCTTCTTTCTGAAATGTAACGACGCCCTGAAAGTATGGTGCTGAGTGATGATGCCATGCAACAAAGACCGGCTTTTCAACTTCAATAAATACACATTCATTCAAGTAATTCTGGCCGTTAGGACCGTGCATGGTGAAAGTCCATCTCCCGCCGGGGCAAAGATCATGCTCGGCAAATGTATTGGTAAATCCATGTGGTCCCCACCATTGTTGTAATATCCCGGAGTCAGTCCAGGCAGAAAATGCAAGGTCAATGTCTTTGGGTATTACCCGGATTGTTTCAATCGTGTTTTCTGGCTGCGCTGGAATTAGTTCACTAATAGTAGGCATAAATATTCTTTTTCTTATTAATATATAGGGCAACAATTTATCAGGAGAATTAGTTCAAGATGAGATATGTTAAAGATTCAACTTGAGTAAGTGCGCGGGCAAGTATCTAATTTTTTAGAGAGAATTTTTCCGGTAGAATATGATATCCCATTTTTTGTTTTTGCCACAATTTTTGATAAATTCATTGCCAATTATCAATTAATGACAGGAATAAAATGCATCCAAAGGTCGATGAGTTTATGCGAAAGGCGAAACAATGGCAGGAGGAAATGGAGAAATTACGCATGATCCTTCTTGACTGCCCGTTAACTGAAGAATTCAAATGGTGGCAGCCTGTTTACACATTTCAGGATAACAATGTGGCCATTGTCAGTGGATTCAAGGATTACTGTGTGCTAAGCTTTTTCAAAGGTGCATTGTTAAAAGACGAACATACTGTACTCTGTAAACCCGGGGCTAATAGTCGGGCCGTGCGCATGTTTAAATTTACCAGTGTTAGTGAAATAGTTAAGATGGAACCCATCTTGAAATCCTATATTTATGAAGCAATTGAACTGGAAAGGGCTGGCTTAAAAATCAATTTTAAGGAGGATAAAGAGCTTAATTTGCCGGAGGAGTTTAAAACCAGACTGAAAGAAGACCCTGCTTTAAAAGCTGCTTTTGAAGCATTAACCCCGGGGCGGCAGAGAGCATATAATCTTTATTTTTCTGCACCCAAACAATCCAAAACACGCGAGGCACGGATAGAAAAATGTACGCCGCAAATACTTGCCGGGAAGGGAATAAAGGATTAGGGAGTTTTATGAAAAATTATAATTATATAAAAGCTGCGTAGCGTTTTACATGGTTAGAAGGTTTGTT